>DATJDY010000390.1:0-15633 GCA_035497155.1 Luteimonas sp. | reverse complement strand
AGACGTGCACCAGGCCGTCCTTGCCGGGGGAGATGGTGACGAACGCACCGAAGTCCATCAGCTTGGCGACCTTGCCCTCGTAGATCCGGCCCGGCTCGACGTCCGAGGTGATCTGCTCGATGCGCGACTTGGCGGCCTGGCCGGCGGCGGCGTTCACCGAGGCGATGGTGATCGTGCCGTCGTCCTGGATGTCGATCTGGGTGCCGGTTTCCTTGGTGATCGCCTGGATGACCGAGCCGCCCTTGCCGATCACTTCGCGGATCTTGTCGGGGTGGATCTTGATGGTGATCAGGCGCGGCGCGAAGTCGCTCAGCTCCGGGCGCGGCGCGGTCAGCGCGTTCGCCATCTCGCCGAGGATGTGCATGCGACCCTGCTTCGCCTGGGCGAGCGCGGTCTTCATGATGTCCTCGGTGATGCCCTGGATCTTGATGTCCATCTGCAGCGCGGAAATGCCGTTGCTGGTGCCGGCGACCTTGAAGTCCATGTCGCCCAGGTGGTCCTCGTCGCCGAGGATGTCGCTGAGCACGACGTACTTGTCGCCTTCGAGCACGAGGCCCATCGCGATGCCCGCGACCGGCGCCTTGACCGGCACACCCGCGTCCATCAGCGCCAGCGAGCTGCCGCACACCGAAGCCATCGAGGAGGAACCGTTCGACTCGGTGATCTCGGAGACCACGCGGATAGTGTACGGGAAGGCTTCCATCGTCGGCATCACCGCCAGCACGCCGCGCTTGGCGAGGCGGCCGTGGCCGATCTCGCGGCGCTTCGGGCCCATCATGCGGCCGGCTTCGCCCACGGAATACGGGGGGAAGTTGTAGTGGAACAGGAAGTGTTCCTTGTACTCGCCGGCGACGGCGTCGATGACCTGGCCATCGCGCGCGGTGCCCAGCGTGACCGCGACGATCGCCTGGGTCTCGCCGCGGGTGAACAGCGCCGAGCCGTGAACGCGCGGCAGGATGCCGACCTTCGAGGCGATCGGGCGCACCGTGTCGAGCGCGCGGCCGTCGATGCGGACCTTGGTGTCGAGCACCGCGTTGCGCATGGTCTGGTACTCGAGCTCGCCGAATTCCTTCGACATCTCGCCCGCGGCCCAGCCCTCGGCTTCGGCACGGCCGGCCAGCGACTGCATCACGTCCTTCTTCAGCGCGGAGATCGCATCGCGGCGCTGCAGCTTGTCGCGCACCTGGAAGGCCTCGGAG
This sequence comes from Luteimonas sp., assembly GCA_035497155.1. Classification (GTDB taxonomy): domain Bacteria; phylum Pseudomonadota; class Gammaproteobacteria; order Xanthomonadales; family Xanthomonadaceae; genus Cognatiluteimonas. Next base: position 14,434 of record DATJDY010000390.1, on the reverse strand, counting down.
AGGCGGCCGCCGACGGCTTCCTTCAACGCGCCGATCATGCCGGCATTCTTCTCCGGCGCCTGCCACGAGGACACCTTCGTGCCGGCTTCGACGGTCAGGTCGTTGATGGCGTTGATCGCGACCTGCAGCGCACGGTGGCCGAACATCACGGCGCCGAGCATCACGTCCTCGGACAGCTCGTCCGCTTCGGACTCGACCATCAGCACGGCGTTGGAGGTGCCGGCGACGACGAGCTCGAGCTGCGAATCCTTCAGCTCCGACACGGTCGGGTTCAGCAGGTACTGGCCGTCCTTGTAGCCGACCTTGGCGGCGCCGATCGGGCCCATGAACGGGGTGCCGGCCAGCGACAGCGCCGCGGAGGCGCCGATGAGGGCGAGCACGTCGCCGTCGATCTCCGGGTTCAGCGACATCACCGTCGCGATGATCTGGACTTCGTTCTTGTAGTCCTCGGGGAACAGCGGGCGGATCGGGCGGTCGATCAGGCGGGAGATCAGCGTCTCCTTCTCGGTCTGGCGACCCTCGCGCTTGAAGAAGCCGCCCGGGATGCGGCCGCCGGCGTAGAACTTCTCCTGGTAGTCGACGGTGAGCGGGAAGAAGTCCTGCCCCTCGCGCTGCGACTTCGCGGCGACAGCCGTGACCAGCAGCACGGTGCCGTCGCACTTGACCATGACGGCACCGCCGGCCTGGCGCGCGATCTCGCCGGTCTCGAGGGTGACTTCATGGTTGCCGTACTGGAAGGTCTTGGTGATTTTCGCCACGTTGGAATTCCTTGGATGCGATTGCGTTCGATGTCTGTCTTGCAAATGCCTGGCTGAAACAAAAAACCGCGGCGCATTGCTGCGCCGCGGTCGGGATCTTGCTCAGCGACGCAGGCCCAGTTTCTGGATCAGCGCCTTGTAGCGCTCGGCGTCCTTGCGGTGCAGGTAGTCGAGCAGGCTGCGGCGGCGGTTGACCATCATGAGCAGGCCGCGACGGCTGTGGTGGTCCTGCTTGTGGGTCTTGAAGTGCTCGCTGAGCTGGTTGATGCGGGCGGTGAGCAGGGCCACCTGGACTTCCGGGGAACCGGTGTCGTTGGTGCCGCGCTTGTGTTCTTCGATGATCGTGCTGCTGTCGATGGACATTGGGGTGCCTTCTGTGATGCGTGGTCGGCAGGAACGCCTCGGCCATCGGGACGAGCGCACCGCCAGGCCCGCCGCGTGCGTGGGCCCGCGTGTCGCGGGGTGGTAAAGCCTTGAAAGTATAGCGGGCCGGGGTGCTCAGGGACAAGGCGGAAGTGCAGCCGCGGTCTCCGGTACCGACTGGACTGCCGCCGCCCAGGCAAACAGGCGTTGCGGCCGCAGCCAGCCATCGTCATCGACCAGGCCCAGGCCGAGCGCACGCCCGGCTTCGTCCACGATCGCCACGCTCGGGGCCGGCCTGAACCCGTGGACGCCCTGCCCCTGCCCCAGCCGCCGGGCTTGCGCCGCGGCGACCCGGACTTCGGGCCAGGAGGCCATGCCGGCTTCGACCGGCAGCAGGCACGCATCCAGGCCGCGTTCGCCGCGCTCGGCCAGGGCCTGCAGGGCCTCGAGCGTCCACATCCGCGGCTCGCGGAACGGATCCACCCACAGGCGTCGCAGCTCGGCCACGTGCGCGCCGCAGCCGAGCAGCTCGCCGAGGTCGCGGACCAGGCTGCGGACATAGGTGCCCGACCCGCATTCCACGTGCAGGCGCAATTGCGGTGGTGCGTCGCCGCCGCGCAGGTCGTCGATCAGGTCGGCGGCGGACTGCAGCTCGAAGCGGTGCACTTCGATCTCGCGCTCCTCGACCTCCACGACTTCACCGCGGCGCGCCTTCGCGTACAGCGGCTCGCCGCCGCGCTTGAGCGCCGAATAGATCGGCGGGCGCTGGCGGATGCGGCCGGTGAGCTGGGCCAGCGCCGCGTCGATGGCGCCGATGGTGAGCGACGGCACCCGGCGCGTGCGCAGCCGCTGGCCTTCCGCGTCGTCGGTGTCGGTGGTGGTGCCGAGGCTGGCGACGGTGTCGTAGGCCTTGCGCGCGCCGAGCAGGCCACCGGCGATCTTGGTGGCTTCGCCGAAGCACACCGGCAACAGGCCGGTGGCGAGCGGATCGAGGCTGCCGGTGTGGCCGGCCTTCTCCGCGCGGAACAGGTGGCGGACGCGCTGCAGCGCCTGGTTGGAGCTGAGGCCTTGCGGCTTGTCGAGCAGCAGGATGCCGTCGAGTTTCCGGAAGTCCGGTTTGCGCGGTGCGGTTCGGGCGGGCGGACGCTTGCGGGCCGCGTTCCCGTCGGCAGCCGGTCCGGGGGACTGCTTGCCAGGGATTTCCGTCACGCGTCCCGCAGCAACTGGTCGATGCGCTCGCCGCGGTCGAGCGATTCGTCGTAGTGGAAGTGCAGCTCGGGCACGTGCCGCATCTTCACCGCCTGCGCCAGCTGGTGGCGCAGTTCGGGCGCGAGCGCCTTGAGCGCCTTGATCGCTTCGCGCGCTCGCTCGGGCTGCAGCGCGGTCACGAACACCTTGGCGTGCGCCATGTCGCGCGTGACCTCGACGTCGGACACGCTGACCGACGGCAGGCCATGCTCGCGCGAGGCGGCATGCACGATGGTGCCCAGCTCGCGCCGGAGCTGTGCCGAGACGCGGTCGGTGCGCTTGAAGGATTTACCCGGCATGGCGGCAGCGCGCGCTTACAGCGTGCGCTGGACCTCGATGCGCTCGAAGCACTCGATCTGGTCGCCCGGCTGGACGTCGTTGTACGCCTTCACGCCGATGCCGCACTCGGTGTTGACGCGCACCTCGTCGACGTTCTCCTTGAAGCGGCGCAGCGACTCGAGTTCGCCCTCGAACACGACGACGCTGTCGCGCAGCACGCGGATCGGCTTGCTGCGCTTGACCACGCCCTCGACGACCATGCAGCCGGCGACCGCGCCGAACTTCGACGAGCGGAACACGTCGCGGACTTCGGCGATGCCGATGATCTCCTCGCGGATCTCCTTGCCGAGGATGCCGGACGCGACCTGCTTCACCTGGTCGATCACGTCGTAGATGATCGAGAAGTAGCGCAGGTCGACGCCGGTGGTCTCGATCAGCTTGCGCGCCGAGGCATCGGCGCGGACGTTGAAGCCGATCACCGTGGCCTTCGAGGTCGCGGCCAGCTGCGCGTCGGACTCGGTGATGCCGCCGACGCCGGAACCGATCACCTGGATGCGGATCTGCTCGTTGGACAGGCCGGTGAGCGCCTCGCGCAGCGCCTGCACCGAACCCTGCACGTCGGCCTTGATGATCAGCGGCAGCACGAGCTGGGCAGCGCCCTCGCCCATCTGCGCCATGATGTCTTCCATGCGGTTGCCCGCCTGGCTGACCAGACGCGTCTCGCGGCGCTTGGCGTCGCGCTGCTGCGCGACGTCCTTGGCCAGGCGCTCGTCGGCCACGACCACGAAGTCGTCGCCTGCATCGGGCACGCCCGAGAGGCCGAGCACCTGCACCGGGATCGACGGGCCGGCGGACTGCACCTGGCTGCCGGTCTCGTCGAAGAGCGCGCGGACGCGGCCGTACTGCACGCCGCACACGAGGAAGTCGCCCTTCGACAGCGTGCCCTGCTGCACCAGCACCGTCGCGACCGGGCCGCGGCCCTTGTCTAGCGAGGATTCGATCACCACGCCGGTGGCGCGGCCATCGACGACGGCGCGCAACTCGAGCACTTCCGCCTGCAGCGTGATCGCGTCCAGCAGCGTGTCGACGCCCTGGCCGGTCTTGGCCGACAGCTCGACCATCTGCGTGTCGCCGCCGAAATCCTCGGCGACCACGTCCTGGGCGAGCAGCTCGTTCTTGACGCGCATCGGGTCGGCGTCGGACTTGTCGATCTTGTTGATCGCCACGATCAGCGGCACGCCGGCCGCCTTCGCATGCTGCACCGCCTCGATCGTCTGCGGCATCACGCCGTCGTCGGCCGCGACCACCAGCACCACGATGTCGGTGAGCTTGGCGCCGCGGGCACGCATCTGCGAGAACGCCGCGTGTCCCGGGGTGTCGAGGAAGCTGATCGTGCCCTTCGGCGTCTCGACGTGGTACGCGCCGATGTGCTGGGTGATGCCACCCGCTTCGCCGGACGCGACCTTGGTGGTGCGGATGTAGTCGAGCAGCGAGGTCTTGCCGTGGTCGACGTGGCCCATGATGGTCACCACCGGCGGGCGCGGCGACTTGTCGCCCTGCGCTTCCTCGACGTGTGCCAGCAGCTCGCTCTCGGCGTCGCCTGCGTCGGCGTGGACCGCCGTGTGGCCGAGCTCCTCGACGACGAGCACCGCGGTGTCGTGGTCGATGGTCTGGGTGATGGTGGCCATCACGCCCATCTTGAACAAGGCCTTGACCACGTCGCCGCCCTTGAGCGCGAGTTTCTGCGCCAGGTCGGCCACGGTGATCGCGTCGCCGATCGCCACTTCGCGCACGATCGGCGCGGTCGGGCGGTTGAAGCCGCTGCCCGAACGGCTCTGCTCGGCCTGGCGGCGCGAGGTCCTGGGCTTGGCACGGCCGCTGCTGGTGCGGCGCGCGCGGTCGGCGGCGCTCAGGTGCATCTGGCCGGCGAAGCGGCTGGTGCGGTCGTCGTCCTCGACGCCGGCAACCATCGCGTGCGAACCGCGGGTCTTGTGGCGGTGGGCCGGCGTCTTGTCGTCGGCGCGCGGCGGCGCGGCCGGGCGCGGATGGCCGTGGCCATGCGTCTTGCGCGCCGCGGCGTCGTCCTCGGTCGCCGGGACGGCAGCCGCTGCGGCGCGTTCGGCCGCGACACGCGCCTCATCCTCGACGCGCTTGCGCTCGGCGGCTTCCTCGGCGCGGCGCTTGTCGGCCTCGGCCAGGCGCTGCTGCTCGGACAGGTTGCGCTGGCGCGATTCCTCGAGCTTGCGCAGGATCTCGGTGCGCTCGTCGTCCTGCGGCGCGCCGGCGGCGGCCGGAGCCTGCTGGCCCTCGGCAGGCTTCACCAGCGTGACCTTCTTGCGCACCACCACGTCGACCGTGTTGCGGTTCTTGCCGCCGCCGACGGTGAGTTCCTGCTTGCGGCTGCGGCTGAGCGTGATCTTCTTCGGCGCGGCCACTTCCTCGTCGACCGGCGCGGCCTTGCCGTGCGAGCGCTTGAGGAAGCCGAGCAGCTTGACCTTCTCGATGCTGGTGACGACCTGGTCGGGACCGTCGAAGCGCATGCCGGCCTCGGCCAGCTGCTCCAGCAGTTTGTCGACCGGCGTGTTCACCAGTTCGGCCAGCTTGCGGATCGTGGTTTGCTGCGACATTCGGGTTCCGTTTTCCTAAGATTCTAACCAGGTACGCGCGGGGCTCAGCCCTCGCGCTCCAGGCGGGCGATTTCCTCGGCACGCGCGGCCAGGATCAGCGCGGCGGCGCGCGCTTCGTCCAGGCCCTCGATGCCGAACTCCACCACCTCGTCCGCGCCGAGCTCGCCCAGGTCGTCCGCGGTGCGGATGCCGTGGGCGGCGAGCGCGAACGCGGTCTCCTCGTCCATGCCCTCGAGGCCCAGCAGGTCCTCCTCGGGCTGGTGCTCGTCGAGGCCTTCCTCGACCGCGAGCGCATCGTTGAGCAACGCGTCGCGGGCGCGCGAGCGCAGCTCCTCGACGATGTCCTCGTCGAAGCCCTCGACCGCGAGCAGCTCGCCAACCGGCACGTACGCGATTTCCTCGACCGTGGTGAAACCCTCGGAGACCAGGATGCCGGCGATTTCCTCGTCGACCTCGAGCTTCTCCTGGAACAGCGCGCGAGCGGCGTCCTGCTCCGCCTCGGACTTGGCGGTGACCTGGTCCTGCGTCATCACGTTGAGCTGCCAGCCCGACAGGCGGCTGGCGAGGCGCACGTTCTGGCCGCCGCGGCCGATCGCCTGCGCGAGCTTGTCCTCCGCGACCGCGAGGTCCATCGAGTGCTTCTCTTCGTCGACGATGATCGACTGCACCTCGGCCGGCGCCATCGCGTTGATCACGAACTGCGCCGGGTTGTCCGACCACAGCACGATGTCCACGCGCTCGCCGTTCAGTTCGTTCGACACCGCCTGCACGCGCGAACCGCGCATGCCGATGCAGGCGCCGATCGGATCGGTGCGGGTGTCGTAGGCGAGCACCGCGATCTTGGCGCGGTCGCCCGGATCGCGCGCGCAGGCCTTGATCTCGACCAGGCCCTGGCCGACTTCCGGCACTTCGAGCTTGAACAGCTCCATCATGAATTCGGGCGCGGCGCGGCTGATGAACAGCTGCGGGCCGCGGATCTCGCTGCGCACGTCGAACAGGTAGCCGCGCACGCGGTCGCCGGCGCGCAGCACGTCGCGCGGGATGCCCTTCTCCTTCGGGATGAAGGCTTCGGCGTTGCCGCCGAGGTCGACGTAGATGTTGCCGCGCTCGGCGCGCTTGACCACGCCCGTCACGAGTTCGCCGACGCGATCCTTCCACTGGTCCACGACCTGGGCGCGCTCGGCCTCGCGCACGCGCTGCACGATGACCTGCTTCGCGGCCTGCGCGGCGATGCGGCCGAAGTCCGGATTCTCGATCTGCTCCTCGATGTAGTCGCCGACCTCGACGTCCTCGCTCTCGTCGAGCGCGTCCATCAGGCGCACCTGGCGGTCGGGCGATTCCATCACCACGTCGTCGGCGACGACTTCCCAGCGGCGGAAGGTCTCGTAGCTGCCGTCCTTCGGGTCCACGGCGACGCGCGTCAGCACGTCCTGCTCGGGATAGCGCTTCTTCGCGGCCGACGCCAGCGCGGCTTCGATCGCTTCGAGGATGACGGATTCCGGCACGCCCTTCTCGGCCGCGACCGCATCCACCACCAGCAACAGTTCCTTGCTCATTCCGGGGTTCTCTCTAAAAGATCTTGACGATTCGTTGGCTTCGACGTGCAGGAGCAGCTATTTCTTCTTGCTTGCGGGGGCCTTGCCGGGCCTGGGGGCCGGGGCGAGGCCGAGCGCGACCCAGTCGGGGACGAGGCGCGCCTTTTCGATGTTGCCGGCGGCGATCGGGAACTCGTTGCCGTCGACGTCGAGCACGACGGTGTCGCCTTCGGCGCGCAGGATCCTGCCCTGCAGGCGACGGCGCCCGTCCTGCGGCAGCTTGAGGCCGACCTTGGCCTGTTCGCCGGCGTAACGCTGGAACTGCGCCGGCGTGAACAGCGGGCGGTCGATCCCGGGCGACGACACTTCCAGCGTGTACTGGCTGCTGATCGGGTCCTCGACGTCGAGCTGCGCGGACACTTCGCGGCTCACCGCTTCGCAATCCTCGATGCCGACCAGGCGCTCTTCGCCGGCCGGCACGTCGATGTACAGGCGCAGCATCGCGCCACCGGGCGACGGCAAGTATTCCGCGCCCAGCAGTTCGAGGCCCAGCGATCCGACGGTCGGGGCGAGCAGCTTGACGATGTCCTGTGCCTTGTCGGTCATCGGTGTCCGGTGCGAATCCTCAAAACCAGAAAACAAAAAGGGGCCCGGCGGGCCCCTTTGTCCGATGCAACTGGATTCCGGCGTGGTCGTCGAACCGCACGACCACGAGGCCCGGCCTGCACAAACGAAAAAGGCTCCGAAGAGCCTTGATCACCAGCACGAAGCTGGTCCAGCCTGAAACTGAGCCGGCGTGAAGCTGGTCCAGCACGAAGCTGGTAGCGGGGGCAGGATTTGAACCTGCGACCTTCGGGTTATGAGCCCGACGAGCTGCCAGACTGCTCCACCCCGCAGCAGGCCGGCAATTATGTGGGGATGGCCCGTCCTTTGCAAGCTCCGGCTAAAACCCGCCGGCTTGGCTGGTGGCCCGGTCCGTGCGGGAAATGCCACGAGCACCGCCTGCGCTGCGCATCGCCCTCGTGTCCGCAACCCGTTCGCGCCTCCCGGGTACCTACCAGCGCCCCACGGGACAGCAGAAGGAGCGCGCTCGCCGTCCGCGGGCGCCGGCCGGCGGGAAAGGGGGAACCATGCGGCTCGCGGTTGAAGGGAAAGCGCGGGACCACGTCGTTCCAGCCTTCGTGCTGCCGTACGCGGTCTGGACGCTCTACGTCCACCTCGTCGTCTCGCAACAAGCCAGCTTCAACACGCTGTTGCGGGGCCTGCCGTTCGTGGTGGTGCTTGCCATCGCAGCGGTCATCGGCTGGTTCCGTCTCCAGGATCGCGATGCCCCGGCGGGCCCGGCGATCACTCCAGCGGGGAGCGCGGCTTCCCAAGGTGTCGGCGCGCTTCCGCTCGCCGCGCTCGGGCTCGCGATGGCCTGGGTGGGTCTGCTGTCGGCAGGCATGCCGTACCGGATCTTCTGGTGGGGCGCGTTGCCCGCGATGTTCGCGGCCTGGACCTGGCACCTGCGGGCGAAACCGCTCGAATCGCGCGTCGCATGTCCTCGCGCGGAACCGTGGTGGATCCTGCCCGCCGTCGCCCTCGCCGCCGCCTGCGTCGTCCTCGTCGCGCACCGCCCGGCCGCGGACGACGCGTTCTACCTGGGCATCCCGGCGACGCTGCTGCGCTTCCCGCAACAACCAGTGCTGTTGCACGACACGCTGTACCGGCTGCAGGACAGTCCGATCCTGCTGCCCTTCTACCGGCTCGCCAACCACGACGTCCTCGTCGCCGTGGTCTCCCGCGTCACCGGCATCGACCACCTCGCTGTCGCGTACCTGGTGTTGCCCCCGCTGTTCGCCGCGTTGTGCGTGTTCGCCTGGGCGTACCTGCTGCGGCGGCTCGTGCCGGCGCGCTGGGCGATCGTGCTGCCGATCCTGTTCGCCTGCGTGCTGTTGCTGGGCGAGGCGCCGCATGCGTACGGCAACTTCGCGTTCGTGCGCATGCACCATGGCAAGGCGATCCTGGCGACGTGCATGGTGCCGGTCATCGCGGGCACGGCGCTCGACTATGCGCGCCATGGCGGCTTGCGCGCGTGGCTCCTGCTGTTCGCGGCGCAGGTCGCCGCGCTGGGCCTCGCCGCGAGCGCGCTGTTCGTGGCGCCGGCCGCCGCGGCACTGGGCCTGGCCGGCGGATGGACGCCGGGTATCGTGCGCAGCCGGCGCTTCCTGCTCGGCTTGCTGCCGGCCGCGTATCTCCTCGGCGCGGCGTGGCTGGTGGGCACCGGCACGCACGGCGCGCAAGCGCTCGCCGCGCCCGCGCCACAGCCGATGCCCGGCGTGCAACGGATCCTCGTGGACGCCTGGGGCCCGTGGAGCACGAACCTGCTGCTCGTTTCCCTGCTCTCGGCGTGGGCCTTCGTGCGCGATCCCGTCCGCGCCAGGTACTTTTCCGCCGGCGCGTTCTTCCTCCTGCTCGCGGCGTTCAACCCGTACGCGACGCCCTTCGTCGCGGCGGTATCCGTCGGCGCGAAGACCTACTGGCGGCTGGCGTGGGCCTTGCCGCTGCCGTTCTTCCTCGCGGTGGTCGTCGATGGCGTCGTGTCTCGGGCGATCGCGGCAAAGCCGAAGGCACTCGCGGCGGGCGCCTGCGTCGCGCTCGCGTCGCTGGCGGTCGTGTTCGCCGCGCGCTCGGGCACGTTGCTCTGCGCGAACTCGGTGACGCTCGGCCTGCCGTCGCTCGATGTCCCGCCGCTGGAATTCTCAGTCGCGGGGAAGGTGGCTGCGGAAGTACCCGAAGACGGCACCGTGCTGGCGCCGGAAGCGGTGTCGACGTGGTTGCCGGTCTTCGTCGTGCATCCGCGGATCGTCGGCGTCCGGCAGATGTACCTGAGCCTGGCGTTCGCGCCGGCGGAAACGGCGCAACGCAGCAACATGATGCGATATGTCGCGGGGCAATACCGGCCGCCCGGCGCGGACCGCTGGTTCGCCGACTCCGTGCGCCGCTATCGCTTGTCGGCGGTCGTGTTCGCGCGCGCGGCGCCGTGGGCCGGGGAGATCGAAGGCCTGCTGCGCGAACGCGGTTGGCGGCTCCTTTCCTGCGGGACGTATCCGATCATGGTGCGCGACGCGCCTGGCCTGGCGGCGACCGAACCGCCCGGTTGCGGCGCGCGGCCGGCTAACGCACGGTGAACACGACCTTGTTGCTGTCCCGCCGCCCGTCGCGGCCCCGCGCGACCACGCGCACGTCGTAGCTGCCGGGCCGTGCGTACGACTCCGGCGGCACCATCGCCGTGACCAGGACGCCCGCCACCTCGCCTTCGAGGTAAGCATCGCCGAACCGGACAAGGACGCTCTCGCCATCGAGGGGCCGGTCCACGCGGATCCAGAGCGCCGCGTGGCCGCCTGGCTGCACGTTGAAGGCGACGCCGGCCCTGGCCTGGCGCGGACCCCAGTCGGTGATTTCGAGGGCGCCGACGGGGACTGCGTCCGCCGTGGCCATGGAGTCGCCGGCTGCGCCCGGATCGCAACTGCGGAAGCAGCAGGCCTGCAGGCCGCCCGCCATCACCAGGACGAGGCCGCAAGCCGGCAGGCGGATCATCGGGCAGCGATCAGCGCGCGCGGGCGCCGCGCGCGTCGGCCGCGCGCGGCTGCGGCAATGCCGCGATGGCCGCCGCCGCATTCACCATGGGCCTCCCGCCGGCGACCGTACTGCTGCGCCGCAGGATCCGCCGCACGGCATCGGCATCGAGGTCGGGCGAAATCGAGAGCAGCAACGCCGCGATGCCGCTGACATGCGCGGCGGCCAGCGACGAACCGGACGCGAAATCGTAGCGGCCATGCGGCTGGGTGGTGAGGATGTCGTTGCCCGGCGCATCCACGGCGCCCGCCGACGCGCCGGGCGATTGCGCGGAGCGCACCACGATCACGCCCGGCGTCGCCGCGGGGAATCCGCCGATGCGTCCATCCGGCGGCATCGCCACGACCACGATGCGGTCCTGCCGCAACAGGGCGGTGAGCAGTTGCTCGAGCAGCGGATCCGCAGGGCCACCCAGGCTCAGGTTGACGATGCGCGGCGCGGCGTCGACGAGCGCGGCGAGCGCCTTGGCGAGCGTGAGCGTATTGCAGCGCGCCGCGCCCGTGCCGGCCGCTTGCCAGCAAGCCTTGTACACGCTGAGGGTCGCCTGCGGCGCGACGCCCACGATGCCGAGGTGGTTGTCGCCGACCGCGGCGATGACGCCGGCGACCTCGGTGCCGTGCCGATCGCCGTTGAACGCCGCGGCATCGTTGTCGACCATGTTGTAGGCGCCACGGACCCTGCCCTTCAGGTCCGGATGCGCGACGTCCACGCCGGTGTCGACGAGCGCGATGTCCACGCCCCTGCCCTTGCTCGCTTCCTGCGCCGCTGCCGCGTCGATTTCGGCGAAACCACGCTGCAGGCCGACGTAAGGGTCGTTGTAGCGCGCGCGCGCGGGCACGGCGGGATGTGCGTACAGCTCGTATTCGTGCAGCGGTTCGGCGATGCGCACGCGCTCGTCGCGCGACAGCGCGGCCAGCAGCGCCTCGCGATCCGCTCCCGGTTCGGGCCGCAGCACCGCGCAATACACCCCGAGCGGCTTGATCGGCCAACCGGCGATCTCGCGCAGCTTGTATCGCCGCTCCAGCGCGGCCAGCGTCGACATGGCCCGCTGGCCGTTGCGGTAATGGTCGGTGGCGCCGTAGCCGAGCACGTTCGAACCCGCGTGCACGGCCGGCGGGGCCACCGGGTTGAGGACCGTCACGACGATGTCGCGCGCACCGTCGGGCGCGCTCGCTTCGGCAGTCGCAGGCGCAGCGCCGGCGCGGCTTGCGTTCGCCGGCTCGCCGACCGGTGCGTGCGCGCAGGCGGCCACCAGCGTCGCGGCTGCAAGCAGGATCGCGACCTGGAATTTCATTGCGTCCCGGCGACGGGCTCGGCGAACCGGACGCCGCGTTGCGCGCGCAGCCGCTGCAGCAGCGCATCGCGCCCCGCCACGCCCGACGACGCGACGAGCGTGTAGGCGCCAACGGCATTGGGGCCGGCGACGATGCGCAGCCCGTTCTCGTGCAGCAGCGCATCCCAGTCCGCCAGCGCCATCGCCGGTTCCGGCACCAGCCGGATCGAGCCGGCGGGCATCGGCGCGGCTTCCTCGCTCAAGGTCCGGTACGCGGGCGCGGGTTCGATGGACCACAGCTTCGCACCCATCGCGCCGAGCCCGATCGCCTGGACCAGCACCGCGGCGACCAGCGCCCGCCCGATCCAGCCGGCATGGCGCAGCGAATCGCGCGCTTCGTGGATTTCGGGCTTGTCGATCCGCGACAGCAGGCGCTGCAGCCCGGCTTCCATGTCGACCGGCAGGTCGAGCGGCAGCGACATCGCGCGCTCCAGTCGCTGCTGTTGCGCGAACTGGCCGCGGCACGACTCGCAGCCTGCGAGATGCCCGTCCAGCCATTCGCGCTGCCGGGGCGACAGGTCGCCATGCAGCGCATCGGGCATTGCATCCCAGGCGAGCACGCAATCCTTGTTGGGGGTATGGGTCGAGGCCATTGGTTTCCTAGGCTCCCTGAACTTTCGTCTCGCCGCCCAGCGCCGGCATGACGTTGAGCAGCTTCACCCGCGCGTGGAACAGGCGCGCCTTCACCGTTCCGACGGGACACTGGAGGATGGCCGCGACCTCGTTGAGGCTGTGGCCGATGCCGTAGACCAGTTCGACGACGACGCGCTGGTCGGCGGTGAGATGCTCGAGCGCCTTGCCGAGCAGGTCGCGCAACTCGCGGTCCTCGCCCGGGTCGGCCACGCCGTCCATCTCCGGGAGGAGCGTGTCCTCGGTCAGTTCGTCGAACGCTTCGTTGCCCTGCCGGCGCAAGGCCTTGAGTCCGCAGCGATACGCGATCCCCATGAGCCAGGTGGACACGCGCGCGTCGCCGCGGAACTGGCCCGCGTGCTGCCACGCGATCCAGAAGCAGTCGTTGACGACTTCCTCGATGACGTCCGGGCGCCGGGTCAACCGCGACAGGAACCGGCACAGCCGGCCGTGGTAGTCGCGATACAGCGTGGACAGCGCATCGCGATCGCCGGCGGCCATGCGCTGGATCAGCGCCCGGTCGATGGCATCAGCGCGTGCATTTGCCTCGTTCATGGGTCCCTGGCGGTCGATCCGCTACCTGGCTTCGTGCGTAGGTGCCTCGTCGCGACGAATAGGTTGCCTCAGAACGCCCGGGACAGCGTCGCGACCCACCCGGGCGCCCGGGCACCATAGACGCGACGGTCGCCGAGGCTGTCCATGTTGCGGTCGACCTGCAAGCGCCAGGGGCCGTGGCTCCAGGCCAGGCCGAGGCTGCCATAGCCGTACACCCGCACCTGGTCGTACCGGTAGGTGCGGCCCGCGCCGGAGTGGTAGGGAGGGCGACGGCGGCCATAGGTCGTGATCGTCGCCTGGCCGATCCCGACGCCCGCGGAAAGGGAAAGATGGCTTGCGACGGGCCAGTTGAGCGTGGCGTCGGCCGCGCCCGTCACCCGCCGCGGCGCACGCGGGTTGTCGACGCGGATGGCCGACACGCCAAGCGACAGCAGGTCGCGGTAGGTGAAATAGAGGTTGGCGTCGAGCCGGTCGGGCATGCCGCTGCCGCGGTAGTCGTAATACAGGAGGCTCGCCTGCGCCTGCCATTCGGCCGACGGGGCCCAGGCGCGCGAAACACGCGCCAGCGCCATCACGGGCGTCCCCGGCGAATGCGTTTCCACCGCGCTGGCGGCGCCGAGCGACCAGCCGGTGGGCGAAGTCCAGGACACCGCACCCTGCAGGATCGGGGTAGCCGGCGTGATCGCGAGCCCGCGATCCACCAGTTGCGACGACAGCGCGATCTTCCCGTCCACGCGCGACTGCGCATGCACCGCCGCAGGCAGGCATGCCTGCGCGGCAACCGCGGCCAGCACCAGCGCCACGCCGTGGCAGCGGGCAATCAGTGGGACGCGGGGTATCGGGATATGCCGGCGTGCCCGGGCCATCATGCTCGCATTCAAGCCATTCGCCTGGATGCGAGACTACTGGCCGTGCATGGACTATTCAAATCCGGTATGTGCAAGCCTCGCCGGCGGGGCCTCACCGCGCCTCGATGAAGTCCGCCAGCGCCTGGATATCGGCATCGCCCAGCGACTGGGCCACGCCGTGCATGATCGCGGCGTTGCTCGTCTTGCCGCGGGCGCCGCCCCTGAAGTCGTGGAGTGCCTTGGCGACGTATGCGCCAGACTGGCCCTGCAGCCGCGGAACCGTGGACCAGGGCGGCCGCGGCCCCGTGGCGTCCACGTCGGCATCCGAACGCGGCCCGCGGCCGCCGGCGCCATGGCAGGCCTGGCAAGGCGGGACGCCCTGGGACGGATCGCCGGTGGTGAACAACTTCGCGCCACGCGAAGCCGCCCCCTCCTGCGCGCCCGCCTTCGCGGGCAGCGAGGCGTAGTACGCGGCGAGGTTGCGCATGTCCGCATCGCCGATGGAGGCGACCATCGCGCCCATGACCGGGTCGCTGCGCTGCCCGTCCTTGAACGTCTTCAGTTGCACGTACAGGTAGGTGGCCGACTGGCCGGCCAGGTTGGGGAAGTTCGGCGCGATGCCGACGCCGTTGCCGCC
>DATJDY010000389.1:0-7311 GCA_035497155.1 Luteimonas sp. | reverse complement strand
ACCCCGATCTCCGCCTTGCCGGACGCGTGCAGGGTCAGCGTCAGCGTCGTCCACACGGTGGGCGCCTGCCACTGCAGGAACGGCGGGTGCGCGACCCGGCGCGGCGCGGGCAGCCCGGTACGGCCGCCGGTAGTCTGGGTGAACCGCACCCCGCCGTCGCCCTGCTCGGGGTCGCGCCGCAGGTCGGGCAGGGCGACGGCCTTGAACGTGCGGCGCGCCATGCCGACGTTGACGGTGGTGGACCCCATCAGGCCGGCGCTGTCGTCGTGGTAGCCGGCGGCCGTGACGTTCCCGCAGGTGCCCGTGCCGGGCGCGCGGCTGCAGCGCCCGGCGCTGCTCGTCCTGGGTGCGACCGATGTCAAGTTCAGCGATTTGCCGGAGCGCTTCCGCTTCGCCTGCGCCGCCGCGGGGTCGCTGCCGGCGCCGGGCGCGGTCGACGTCGACCACGGCGCGCAGCGCTTCCTGCTGTTCCCGCTGCGTGCTGGAGCAGGAGACGCCACCTGCATCCCGCCCGCGGTGGCCAGCATCTCGCTGCCGCAGGCCGGCGCGACCGTGCGCATGCCGTTCACCGTCGAAGGCTGGGCAGTGAAGGACATCGCAGGCGTCGCACGCGTCACGGTCACGCTTGACGGCAAGCCGGTCGCTGCCGCCGAGCACGGCATCGCCAACGCGTGGGTGCCGCGCTTCTGGCACGGCGGTTCGCGCGACCCGGGCGTGGCCCATGCCGCGTTTTCCGCGCGCATCGACGTGCCCGGCACCGCACCGGGCCGCCACTGGCTCGGGCTGGTGCTGGAAGGCGGCGACGGCAGTCGCGAAACCTGGAGCGGGCCCTCGGTGGAAATCGCGCCGTGAGCCGGCCCGCGTCGCGCGAGTCGCGGATCCTGATGGCTGCATTCGTCCTGCCAGCCCTGGCGCTGCTGGGGATGACGTTGTGGTGGCACGTCCCGATGATGCTGTGGGACCACCTGGACCTCGTCCCGATGGTGGAGGCGATGCGCACCGGCTCGTCCGGCCATTCGGTCTTCTGGGACATCCATGGTGGCCATCTTCATTCCGCGGCCTACGCGACCCTGCTGCTGACGACCTGGTTGTCGGGCGGCCAGCCCTGGCTGGACTGCGTCGCCAGCTGGACGCTGCTCATGGTGTTCGCGGCGATCGTCGGCCGGGTTGCGCGTCGTGCGTTGCCGGACGGCGTCGCCACGCGCTGGCGCGTGGCGATCCTGCTGTTCGCGCTGTACCCGGGGCATCTCGCCAACCTGCAGTGGGGCTGGCAGGTCGCGGTGTTCCTGTGCCTGGTTGGAGCCGCGCTGGTCGTCGCCAACCTCTGCGCCGGGCGACTCGACGGATGGCGCAACCTGGCCGCGCTCGCCGGCGCGGTCGTGGCGTGGCTCAGCTTCGCGACGGCGATCGGCCTGGTCCCGCTGGCCCTGCTGCTGCTCGCGGCCCGCCGCGACCTGCCATGGCGTCGCCGCGCATGGCTTGCGCTCCCGTGGCTGCTGCTGGCGATTCCGGTCGGGGGGTCGGAACTCGCGCGGGCCGATTCGGCGGACGCGTTCCCGCGCGCCACGGAGCTGGCGCTGTATGCCCTCGATTATCTCGGCGGAGGCGTGGCGCGCTTCGCCACCGACGTCGCCCCGTGGCTTGCGCTGGCCGCGATCGGCACGGGCATCCATGCTTTCGCGCGCGTGCGCCGCGAGCGGATCGCGCTGTACTGGGCGGGATTCGCCGGCTTCGCGCTGTTCGCCGCGGTGCTCACGGCGCTGGGCCGCGCGGGTCCGTTCGGCGCGGAGCAGGCCTTCGTCACCCGGTACGTCAGCTTCTCGTCGGTGTTCTGGATCGGCTGGTTCGGGCTGATGGCGCTCGCGCACCGGGCGGGCGTGGTGCGGCGCTGGCAATCCGCGCTGGTCGTGCTGGTCGCGGTGTTCGCGGTCGCGAATGCGCTGCAGATGATCGGCAAGGCGAAGAAGGTCGGCGCGACCAGCCGGGCGACGGCCGCGCATCTCCGTGCGGCATGGCCCGACGTGGACGACGCGACCTTGCGCGCGATCTACTTCGAGCAGCCCGGGGTGGCGCGCGAACGGCTGCAGCGATTGCATGATTGGTCGTACGCCCCGTTCGACGACAGTCGGGGCGATCGCGGTGCGGCGCACTGAGGCGCGTCAGGGCAGCGCGAATCCGGCCTGGCGCAGCAGGCGCGCGGTGGCGATCAGCGGCAAGCCGACCAGCGCCGTCGGATCGCTCGATTCGATCGCCTCGAACAAGGCGATGCCGAGGCCTTCGGACTTGAAGCTGCCCGCGCAGTCGAAGGGCTGCTCCGCGTCCACGTAGCGCGCGATCTCCGCGGCGTCGAGGTGGCGGAAATGAACGCGCGTGAGATCGGCGGCGCGCAGCGGCCCGGCACCTTCGCGCAGCAGGCACACGCCGGTGTGGAACGCCACCACGCGGCCCGACATCGCGGAGAGCTGCGCGATCGCTGCGTCGCGCCCGCCGGGCTTGCCCAGCGGCCGGCCGTCGAGTTCGGCGACCTGGTCCGAACCCAACACCCAGGCCGACGCATCGAGCCGCGCGATCGCCGCGGCCTTGGCCTCGGCCAGGCGCATCGCCAGCGCCGCGGGGGCCTCACCGGGCCGGGGCGTCTCGTCGGCCTCTGGCCGGGCCACGTCGAAGGGCAGCCGCAGCCGCCCAAGCAGCTCGCGCCGGTAAGGCGAGGTCGAGGCCAGGACCAGGCGCATGGTCAGTGGACCGATGGGGCCCGGGCGCGCTCGATACGCGCCAGTTGCTGGTCGATGCGTTCGGCGCCGGCCTGGATCGAATCGCGTACCTGCGATAATTGGTCCAGCGTGGCCGCATCGCCGTGCTGCTGCAGCCACAGGCGCTGCCGGAGCATTTCCTGCAGGGCGTCGCGGACCGGATTGTCCTCGGTGCCGGCGATGGCCTCGATTTCGGCGCGGGCGGTGCGCAGCTTGTCCTCCAGGGCATCGGCCGCGTCCAGGACCTGGGCGAGGGTGCGGGCGCGTTGCCGCTGCGCGGCGCGGCGGCGCCAGAGGACGAAGGCGGCGGCGAACACGACGGCGGCCGCGAGCAACACGAGGGCGATGGTCAAGGGCGGATCCCGGCCAGGCAGGGATCCAGTCTGAACCGCCCCGCCGCGGCGGGCAAATCCCCCGCGCAGGCAAGCACTTGGGTTTGACAGCAAGGCCCGCGACCCCTAACATTTTGCGGCTTATGTCCGCGGATTTGCCCGAGGTGCTCGACGCCTGGCGCATGGTGGCCGCAGGGCGGGGGTTCGAAGGAACCCTGCCACTGTCCTCCATGGCGCGCCTGCGCGATGCCCTTTGCGATGACGCGGGCGTGGTGCGCTACACGATCGACTTCGGCCGCGACGAGCTTCGCATCCCCTACGTGGAGGTGCGGGCGCAGGCGGACTTGCCGTTGACGTGCCAGCGCAGCATGGAACGTTTCCTGCAACCCGTGCAGGTGGTGCAGCGGCTCGCGCTGCTGCCCGCCGACGACGACCTGGAAGCGGCCGAGGCCGGCCTGCCGCCGGACTACGAGCCGCTGCCCTTGCCGGCGGACGGATCGTTGCGGCCCGCGGACCTGGTCGAGGACGAACTGATCCTCGCGGTGCCGGTGGTGCCGATCGCTCCGGGTGGCGAGGCGCTGGAACAGGACTGGCCGGCGACGGAGGACGAGGTGGCGCAGGCCAGCCCGTTCGCGGGGCTGGCAGTGCTGAAGAAGCCCGGCGCCGGCGAAGCGTAGCGTTTGTTGGCAGCGTGGATGACAAAGTGTCGCCGGGATCGTCCCGGCGGCTGTAGCGGTTTCAAATTGCGGTTTTATTGCTGGAGCGATTCCCATGGCTGTGCAGAAGTCCCGAGTTTCCCCGTCCCGCCGCGGCATGCGCCGCGCGCACGACGCCCTGAGCGCGAAGCAGCTGGCCACCGACCCGACCTCGGGCGAGACCCATGTGCGCCACCACGTGACGGCCGACGGTTACTACCGCGGCAAGCAGGTCGTCGCGCCGAAGACCAAGATCGTCGAAGAAGATTGACCTTCAGCTGATGTCGGCCGGAACGGTGGCCTCGCAGCGCATCTACTCCCGCATCGCGGGCACCGGCAGCTACCTGCCGGAGAAGGTGCTGACCAACGACGACCTGGCGAAGCTCGTCGACACGAGCGACGAATGGATCGCGGCCCGCACGGGCATCCGCGAGCGCCACGTCGCGGCCGAAGGCGAGACCACCGGCGACCTGGCCTATCACGCCTCGCTGCGTGCGCTCGAGGCGGCGGGCGTCGATGCGTCCGAGCTCGACCTGATCGTGCTCGGCACGACCACGCCGGACCTGGTCTTCCCGTCGACGGCCTGCCTGCTGCAGCATCGCCTGGGCGCCAATGGCTGCCCGGCGTTCGACGTCAACGCCGCGTGCTCGGGCTTCGTCTACGCGTTGTCGGTCGCCGACAAGTTCATCCAGTCCGGCACGGTGAAGACCGCGCTCGTCGTCGGCGCGGAAACGCTGACCCGGATGATCGACTGGACCGATCGCGGCACCTGCGTGCTGTTCGGCGACGGCGCCGGCGCGGTCGTGCTCAAGGCCGACACCGAGACCGGCATCCTCAGCACCCACCTGCACGCCGACGGCGGCAAGAAGGAACTGCTGTGGAACCCGGTCGGCGTGTCCGTCGGCTTCAAGCCCGGCGAGCACAACGCGGGCGTCAAGGTGCTGATGACCGGCAACGAGGTCTTCAAGCATGCGGTCAAGGCGCTCGACGCCGTGGTCGAGGAAACGCTCGAGGCCAACGGCCTGGACCGCAGCGAGATCGACTGGCTGATCCCGCACCAGGCCAACCTGCGCATCATCGAAGCCACGGCCAAGCGCCTGGACATGCCGATGGAGCGCGTCGTCGTCACCGTGGACAAGCACGGCAACACCTCTTCCGGTTCGGTGCCGCTGGCGCTGGACGTCGCGGTGCGCTCGGGTTCGATCGAGCGCGGCCAGCTCGTGCTGCTGGAAGCCTTCGGCGGCGGTTTCACCTGGGGCTCGGCGCTGCTGCGGTACTGATCGGGCCGTGCCGGCCGCGCATGGCCGGCATACGGGGCAGTACAGACGCCCCGCACCGCCCGCCCGTATCATGCCCGTCCCGTTTTTCCGAACCTCCACCCCATGACCGAATCGCTCGCCTTCGTCTTTCCCGGCCAGGGTTCGCAGTCCGTCGCCATGCTCGCCGAGCTGTCGGAACTGCACCCGCTGGTGAAGGACGCGTTCCGCGAAGCCTCCGACGGGGCTGGCGTGGACCTGTGGGCGCTCTCGCAGGGCGGCCCGGAGGAAATGCTCAACCGCACCGAATACACGCAGCCGGCATTGCTGGCCGCGGGCGTGGCCGTGTGGCGCCTGTGGCAGTCGCGCGGCGGCGCGCAGCCGGCGGTCCTCGCGGGCCACAGCCTCGGCGAGTACAGCGCGCTGGTCGCCGCGGGCGCGCTGTCGCTGTCCGACGGTGCGCACCTCGTGCGCCTGCGCGGCCAGCTGATGCAGGACGCGGCGCCCGCCGGCACCGGCGCGATGGCCGCGGTGCTCGGCGCCGACGATGCGGTCGTCGTCGAGGCCTGCCGCGAAGCCTCCGGCGACGAAGTCGTCGTGCCCGCCAACTACAACTCGCCGGGCCAGGTCGTGATCGGGGGCCATGCGGCCGCGGTCGACCGCGCGCTCGCGCTGCTCGCCGAACGCGGCGTGCGCAAGGCCGTCAAGCTGGCGGTGAGCGTGCCCTCGCACACGCCGCTGATGCGCGAAGCCGCCAATCGCCTGTCCGAGACGATGGCCGGCATGCACTGGCACGCGCCGCGGATCCCGGTGGTGCAGAACGTCGACGCCGAAGTGCACGAAGGCGCGCAGTCGATTCGCGACGCGCTCGTGCGCCAGCTCTACCTGCCGGTGCAGTGGACCGGCTGCGTGCAGGCGCTCGCCGCGCGCGGCGCCACCCGCATCGGCGAATGCGGCCCGGGCAAGGTGCTCGCCGGCCTCGCCAAGCGCATCGACAAGTCCCTCGACGCGCGCCCCCTCGGCACTCCGGGCGACTTCGAATCCGCCTTCGCCGACTGGAACTAAGGAGTTAGCGATGGAGAAGGTGTTGCAGGGGGAAGTGGCGCTGGTGACGGGCGCGAGCCGCGGCATCGGCGCGGCGATCGCGGACGAGCTGGCGGCACAGGGCGCCACGGTCATCGGCACCGCGACGAGCGACTCCGGCGCCGACGCGATCGGCGCGCGCCTGGCCGCGGCCGGCGGCCACGGCCGCAAGCTCGACGTCACCGATCCGGGCGCGATCGACGCGCTGGTCGACGACATCGCGAAGGAATTCGGCGCGGTCTCCATTCTCGTCAACAACGCCGGCATCACCCGCGACAACCTGCTGCTGCGCATGAAGGACGAGGACTGGCAGGCCATCCTCGACACCAACCTCAGCAGCGTGTTCCGCACCAGCAAGGCGGTGATGCGCAACATGATGAAGGCGCGCAAGGGCCGCATCGTCAACATCGCCTCGGTCATCGGCGTCACCGGCAACGCGGGGCAGGCGAACTACGCCGCCGCGAAGGCCGGCATCATCGCGTTCAGCAAGTCGATGGCGCGCGAGATCGGCAGCCGCGGCGTCACCGTCAACGTGGTCGCGCCCGGCTTCATCGACACCGACATGACCCGTGGCCTGCCGGAAGAATCGAAGCAGGCGATGCTCGGCCAGATCGCACTGGGCCGCCTCGGCGAGCCGGCGGACATCGCGCGCGCGGTGGCGTTCCTGGCGGGGCCGTCGGCGGCCTACATCACCGGCGAAACCCTGCACGTCAACGGCGGCATGTACATGCCGTGACAGGGGTGCAAAAAGCGCGCCCAAGTCACTGAACCAGAAGGGGTTGCGGCCCGATATACCGCGCCCCTGCTTTCCCTTACACTATCCGTCTGAACAGTCTCCCGGGAGGAGCAAGCACCCATGAGCAGCATCGAAGAGCGCGTCAAGAAGATCGTCGTCGAACAACTGGGCGTGAAGGAAGAGGAAGTGACCAACAGCGCTTCGTTCGTCGACGACCTCGGCGCCGACTCGCTCGACACCGTGGAACTGGTCATGGCCCTCGAGGAAGAGTTCGAGTGCGAGATCCCGGACGAGGAAGCCGAGAAGATCACCTCCGTGCAGCAGGCGATCGACTACGTCAAGGCGCACGTCAAGGGGTAATCCCTGGCGTACCTCGAACATTGCACGGGGCCGCATTCGCGGCCCTGTGCATTTGTAGAACACCCGGATTGAAGAACCAGATCCAACGGCAGGAGTGCG
>DATJDY010000388.1:0-3985 GCA_035497155.1 Luteimonas sp. | reverse complement strand
ACGAACACGCCCTTGGGGTGGCCGAGGAAATCCTCGCTCGCGGGGATGTCTGGAAGGCTCGCGACGGACAAGGGCGGTTCCGGGCTGGCGACGGCGGGGCTGGCGACGGCCGAGTATAGCGGCGCGGAACCGGCGCCCCGCCCGGGTTTTGCGCGCGCGGTGCGCGGATGCCATCATCGACCGGTTCCCGGCCGCCGGCCGGGGCGTCCACGCAGGGAGCCGCCCAGGATGAGCACGCCAGAGTCGAACCCGAACGCCATTGCCGGCGTGCCCGTCCCGCAGCTCACGTTCCGCGCGATCGTGCTGTCGATGGTGCTGGCGGTGATCCTCGCCGCCGCGAACGCCTACCTCGGCCTGTTCGCCGGCCTCACCATCGCCACCGCGATCCCGGCGGCGGTCGTCTCGATGGGCGTGCTGCGGCTGCTCGGCGGCGGCACGATCCTCGAGAACAACATCGTGCAGACCGGCGCATCGGCCGGTTCGTCGATCGCGGCGGGCGTGATCTTCACGATCCCGGCGCTGATCATCCTCGGCTACTGGCAGGACTTCCGCTATTCCTGGGTGCTGGCGATCGCCGGCCTCGGCGGCCTGCTCGGCGTGCTGTTCTCGGTGCCGCTGCGGCGCACGATGATCGTCGAGAACCCGTTGCCGTTCCCCGAAGGCAAGGCGGCGGCCGAAGTGCTGAAGGCCGGCGAGAACCCCGGCCCGGGCCTGAAGATCCTCGCGCTGTCCGGCGTGATCGGCGCGGTGGTCAAGCTCGCGGCGGCCAGCGGCCTGCGCATGATCCCGGACAACGCGATCGGTGCCGGCTTCCTCGGCAAGTACCTCGGCTACATGGGCACCGGCCTGTCGCCGGCGCTGCTGGGCGTGGGCTACATCGTCGGCCTGAACGTCGGCATCGTGGTCGTGTCGGGCAGCATCCTCTCGTTCAACATCGCGATCCCGATCTACCACGCGTTCTTCCTCGGCCAGGATCCCGCGCTCGCGGCGTCCATCGCCGGCGCGTCCGCGGCGGATGCGGCCGGCGCGATCTGGTCGGCGAAGATCCGCTACCTCGGCGTCGGCACGATGCTGGTCGGCGGCATCTGGACGCTGTTCTCGCTGCGCAAGTCGCTGGTCTCCGGCATCCGCAGCGGCTTCGAGGCCGCGCGCAAGGGCACCGGCAAGGTCATCGCCGAGACCGAGCGCGACCTGCCGATGAAGTGGATGCTGATCGCGCTGCTGGTGTTCGTGGTGCCGCTGGCGCTGCTCTACCACGCGATCGTCTCCGCCGATTCGTCCGTGGGCAACCCGTGGGCGATCGGCATCCTGATGACGATCATCATGATCGTCACCGGCTTCCTGTTCGTGTCGGTGTCCGCGTATCTCGCGGGCCTGGTCGGGTCGTCGAACAACCCGGTGTCCGGCATCACGATCGCGACGATCCTGTTCGCCTCGGTGGTGCTGGTGCTGCTGCTCGGCCGCGACTCGCCGATCGGCGCCGTCGCCGCAATCATGATCGGCGCGGTCGTGTGTTGCGCGGCGGCGGTCGGCGGCGACAACCTGCAGGACCTCAAGGCCGGCTACCTCGTCGGCGCCACGCCGTGGAAGCAGCAGCTGATGCTCGCGATCGGCGCGTTCTCGTGCGCGCTGATCATGGCGCCGGTGCTGAACCTGCTGTCGCAGGCCTATGGCATCGGCCCGCCGACCGCGGCGCATCCGAATTCACTGGCGGCGCCGCAGGCGACGCTGATGGCGTCCGTCGCCAACGGCATGTTCGGCGGCAAGCTGCCCTGGGGCATGATCGCGATCGGCGCCGGCATCGGCGCGCTGGTCATCGCGTTCGACGAATGGCTGAAGTCCCGCGGCTCGCGTTTCCGCGTGCCGGTGCTGGCTGCGGCGATCGGCATCTACCTGCCGCTGGAACTGATGGTGCCGATCTTCCTCGGCGGCCTGCTGTCCTGGTTCGTCGAGCGCAGGAAGGGCCTGCATGCCGACGACGAGGAAGGGCGCGACCGCATCCACCGCCCGGGCACGCTGTTCTCGGCCGGCCTGATCACCGGCGAGGCGCTGATGGGCATCCTGATCGCGATCCCGATCGTGGCCAGCGGGCGCGCCGACGTGCTGGCGCTGCCGGCGCAATTCCAGTTCGGGCAGTTCGTCGGCCTGGTGGTGCTCGTCGTCGTCGGCTGGCTGCTGTACCGCAGCGGCACGAAGCGCACGCTGGGCGAGGCCGAACCGGGCCCGATGTGACCGGCGCGACGCCATCGCAACGCAACGCACGCAACGCACATGCATGAAGCAAGAGGAACGATCCCGATGAAGGCTGCCATGAAACTCCGCAACGCCATCCTCCCGGCAGCGCTGCTGCTGTCGCTGCCCTCGCTCGCGCTCGCCGCACGCGGCTTCCAGGCCAGCGACATGGTGTCGATGGACCGCTTTTCGTCGCCGGTGCTGTCGCCGGACGGCCGCAAGCTCGTGTTCGCGAAGCGCAGCATGGACATGGCCACGGGCAAGGCGTCGACTTCGCTGTGGATCGAGGACCTGTTCGCGCGCGACGCGGCGCCGCCCGCGCGGCTCACGCCCGAGGGCTGGAACGTGAACTCGCCCGCGTTCTCCAAGGACGGCAAGTCGGTCTATTTCCTCAGCGGCAAGAACGGCAGCTCGCAGCTGTACGCGATCCCGGTCGCCGGCGGCGCGCCCGCGCAGCTGACCGATTTCGCGCTCGACGTCGACGGTTTCGTGCTGTCGCCGGACGGCAAGCGCATCGCCTTCGCTGCGGCCGCGTTCGCCGATTGCGCCGGCGACATGGCCTGCAGCCGCAAGCGCTTCGACGACAAGCCGAAATCGAGCGGCGTCGTGTTCGACCGCGTGTTCATCCGCCACTGGGACACCTGGGCCGACGGTTCGCTCAACCGCGTGTTCGCCGCGACGCTGCCCGCCGTGGGCGCGAAGCCGGCGTCGGCGGCGACGCTGCTCGGCGGCGACCTCGTCGCCGACGTGCCGTCCAAGCCCTTCGGCGACCTCTCCGACTTCGCGTGGGCGCCCGACGGCAAGTCGGTCGTGGTGAGCGCGCGCCTGTCGAACGCCGAGGAGCCGCGCTCCACCAACTTCGACCTGTACCGCCTGAATGCCGACGGCAGCGGCAAGGCGATGAACCTCACCACGGCGAACAAGGCCTGGGACGCGGGCCCGGTGTTCAGCAACGACGGCAGGACGCTGTACTACCGCGCGATGAAGCGACCGGGCTTCGAAGCCGACCGCTTCGGCCTGATGGCGATGGACGTTGCCAGCGGCAAGATCCGCGAGATCGACCCGCAGTGGGACCGGTCCGCCGACAACATCGTGCTTTCCGCCGACGGCAAGACCATCTACACGAATGCGCAGGACATGGGTTCGCACCCCCTGTTCGCCGTGGACATCGCCACCGGCAAGCCGACGCAGGCGATCGGCAACGGCAGCATCGGCGACTTCGCCATCGCCGGCCCGACGACCGTGTTCACCCGCAACTCGATGAAGAGCGGCGCGCAGGTCTTCACCGGCGGCCTCGCCGGCGCGCCGGAACGCGCGATCACGCCCAGCGCCGGCGACATGCTGCCCGACGTGAAGTGGGGCGAGTACGAGCAGTTCTCGTTCAAGGGCTGGAACGGCGACACCGTGCACGGTTACGTCGTGAAGCCCTGGAACTACGAGGAAGGCAAGCGCTATCCGGTCGCCTTCCTCATCCACGGCGGCCCGCAGGGCAGCTTCGGCGACGGCTGGAGCTATCGCTGGAACCCGCAGACGTACGCGGGCCAGGGCTACGCGGTCGTGATGATCGATTTCCACGGCAGCACCGGCTACGGCCAGGCGTTCACCGACGCGATCAGCCAGCACTGGGGCGACCGCCCGCTGGAGGACCTGCAGAAGGGCTGGGCCGCGGCGCAGGACAAGTATGCGTACCTCGACGGCGCCAATGCGTGCGCGCTCGGCGCGAGCTACGGCGGTTACATGGTGTACTGGATGG
>DATJDY010000387.1:0-6419 GCA_035497155.1 Luteimonas sp. | reverse complement strand
GCGATCTGCAGGAACGTCAGCTTGCCCAGTTGGTCCGGGTGGCGCTTCAGGAAGCGCTCGAAGGCGCGGAAGCGCTCCGGCAGGCCCTTGGAGTAATCCAGCCGGTCGACGCCGATCGCCAGCGCGCGCCCGGACAGGCTTTCTTTCAACCGCTTGACGCTGGCATTGCCCGCCGATTCCGCCGCCTGGCGCGCGATCGCCGCGGTGTCGATGCTGATCGGGAAGGCGCCCGCGCGCAGCCGGCGCCCGCCCGCTGTTTCCAGCACCCCGGGTGCGACCACGGTGCCGCGGCCGAACAGGCGCACGTAATCCTGGAAGCGCTCCAGGTCGCGCGTGGTCTGGAACCCCACGAGGTCGTAGGCCGACAAGCCCTCGATCAGGCGTTCGTACTGCGGCAGCGCCGCGAGCAGGTCGGAGGAGGGCATCGGTACGTGCAGGAAGAAGCCCATCCGCGCGCGCACGCCATGCTCGCGCAGCACCGAGGCCAGCGGGATCAGGTGGTAGTCGTGCACCCAGACGATGTCGTCGTCGCGCAACAGCGGCGCCAGCTTGTCGGCGAACAATGCATTGACACGGCGGTAGGCCGCATAGGTCTCGCGGCTGTAATCGACCAGGTCCATGCGGAAGTGCAACAACGGCCACAGCGAACGATTGGCGAAGCCGTTGTAGTAGTCGGCGTGGTCGCGCCGCGAAAGGTCGATGGTTGCGTAGTCGATGCCGTCGGCGTGCTGGCGGTGCAGGCGGCCGGAGCGCGCCGGATCGATCTTGCCGCTCCAGCCGAACCACAGGCCGCCGTGCCGCTGTTGCGCGCGATCCTCCAGCGCGGCCTGCAGCGCGACGGCAAGGCCGCCGGCGCGGGATTCGCCCGGCAGCGCGACGCGGTTGGAGACGACGACGAGGCGGCCCATGCTTACACCGCCGATTGCCACGGCTTGCTCAGCGCCATCGCGGCGATGATCAGGCCGACGTGCGAATACGTCTGCGGGAAGTTGCCCCAGGCCTCGCCGGTATCGAACGCGAGGTCTTCGGACAGCAGGCCCAGCGGGTTGCGCCGCGCCAGCACCGCCTCGAACATCGCCCGCGCCTCGTCGCGGCGGCCGATCGCCGCGAGCGCGTCGATGTACCAGAACGTGCAGATCGTGAAGCTGGTCTCCGGCGCGCCGAAATCGTCGGGCGCGATGTAGCGGAACAGGCCATGCCCGCGCTTGAGGTCGCGTCCGATCGCCTCGACGGTGGCGACGAAGCGCGGATCGCGCGCCTCGACGAAGCCCAGGTCGGCGAGCAGCAGCAGCGAGGCGTCGAGTCGCTCGCCGCCGAACGCATCGGCGAAGTGGCCGCGTTCGGCGTTCCAGGCTTCGGCCAGGATGCGCTCGCGGATCGTGTCGGCGCGCAGCCGCCAGTGGCCGACGCGTTCGTCGAGTCCGCCGAGCCGCGCGGCGATCCGCGCGAGCCGGTCGCACGCGGCCCAGCACATCACCGCCGAATACGTGTGGACGTGGGCGCGGCCGCGGAATTCCCACAGCCCGGCGTCGGGCTGGTCGTGCAGGGCCCATGACTTGTCGCCGAGCGGCTCGAGCCGCCGGAACATCGCCAGGTCGCCCGGTTGCCGCAGGCGCTGGTCGAAGAACAGCTGCGCCGAGGCCAGCACCACGCTGCCGTAGACGTCGTGCTGCTTCTGCAGCCACGCCAGGTTGCCGCGCCGCACTGGCCCCATGCCGCGATAGCCGGCAAGGTCGGGCACGTCCTCCTCGGCGAGCTCGCGCTCGAAGCCGATGCCGTACACCGGCTGCAGTTCGGATTCGTCGCCGGCGACGAGGTTGAAGATGTAGCGGATGTACTCCTCCATCGTGCGCGTCGCGCCGAGGCGGTTGAGCGCGCGGACCACGAACGCGGCGTCGCGCAGCCAGCAGTAGCGGTAGTCCCAGTTGCGCTGCGAGCCGGGGGCCTCGGGAATCGAGGTCGTCATCGCCGCGATGACGCCGCCGGTGTCCTCGTACTGGCACAACTTCAGCGTGATCGCGCTGCGGATCACCGCGTCCTGCCATTCCAGCGGCAACGAGAGGTAGCGCGACCATTCGAACCAGTAGTCCTCGGTCTGGCGGCGCGCGTCATCGACGAAGCTCTGGATGGAACGGGTCAGCGTCTCGTCGGGGCCGAGCACGAAGCGCAACGCGCGCTCCAGCACGAACGGCAGCCCGTCGCGGACCAGCCGCAGCGGCGCGTCGGTGGTCAGGCGCAGGGTCATGCCCGGCAGCAGGAAGCGCAGGTGGTTGCTGCCCCAGGTGCGTTCCGGCGCGCGCGCGCCCCAGTCCGCGAGGGGGCGCAGGCGGATCCGCACGCGCGGGCTGCCGGCGAGCGGGCGCACGGTGCGCACGAGCATCACCGGGCGGTAGAAGCGGCCGTGCTGGCGCCAGCGCGGCGCGAAGTCGACCTGCTCGACCGCGCCGCCGTGGCGATCGTGCAGCACCGTGCGCAGGATCGCGGTGTTGCCGATGTAGTGCTGCTCGGCGTGCGAGAAGTCCTCGAGTTCGACCGCCCAGTCGCCGCCTTCGAGCTTCGGTTCGAGCAACGCGCAGAACGCCGGATCGCCGTCGAATGCCGGCAGGCAGCTCCAGACCACGCGGCCACGGCCGTCGAGCAGCGCGCCGAAGCTGCCGTTGCCGACCAGTCCGAGGTCGAGCGTATTGGCGGGTTTCGCGCCGTTCGCGGACGTCTCGTTCATCCGTTGGTTCCTCCTGCCGCACCTTCCGCAAGCCAGCGGCGCACCGCGGTCGGACTGCGCAGCGCGTAGTGCGCGGCACTCGGCTCCCGCACGCCGACCAGCACGCTGATGCCACCGCGCGCATTGACCGTGGCGAAGCCGCTTTCGTCGGTGATGTCGTCGCCGGCGAACACCGGCACCCGGCCGCGGAACGGGGCTTCGTCGAGCAAGGCGGCGATGGCGGCGCCCTTGTCGCCATTGGCGGGGCGCAGCTCGACCACGCTGTCGCCGTGTTGCAGGCGATAGCCCGGCAGGCGCGGCAGCGCCGCTTCGGCGAGCGCGCGCAGGGCGTCGCGAGCGGCTGGTGCGGCGCGCCAGTGCAGGCCGAGCGCCGGCCCCTTGTCCTCGACGATGGCGCCGGGCCAGGCGAGGGCGAGCTCGGTCGCTTCGTCGCGGATGCCCGCGAGCGCCGCGGGCACTTCGGGCGCCGGTTTCAGCAGCAGATCCCCGGTGCGCAACTCCAGGCCGTGCAGTCCGGCCGCGGGCATCCGCAACGGCGCGAACATGCGGTCGAGGCCGGCGAGCGGGCGCCCGCTGACCAGCGCCATCGCGCCATCGAGGCGATGCGCGAGCCCCGCCAGCAGCGAGGGAAGGCGGCGTGGCACATGCACGGCGTCCGGGACGTCGGCGAAGTCGACGAGGCAGCCGTCCACGTCGAGGAACAGTGCCCAGTCGTCGGCCGGCGACGGCGGCCGCGCGCGTTTGCGGGAGCTCGCTGGCATCCGCGCATTGTGGCGAATGCGGCGTCAGCGCCCCTTCACGCCGGCGCCGCAGGCGGCTATCGCGCGCGCTGGCCTCAGCGCGGCGTCGCGGCGAGGCGATGCATCAGGATCGCGGCGCGGCGCGCCTGGCGCACGATCGAATCGAGGTCCGCGCTTTCGCCTTCGGCATGGCTGCCGGAGCCGGAAATGCCCATGCCGACGAGCCCATCGGTGTCGGCCGCGACGAACGAAATGTCGCCGGCGCCGCGGCTGAGCGGATCCAGCTCGCCCATCGGTGGCAGCCCGAGGTCCCGGTTCACGTCGTTGAGCCGGGCGAGCAGGGTCCGGTTGCCCGCGGTCGGCGCCATCGGCGGGTAGTTCTCGTCGATCTCCAGCGTTGCGGTGGTCCGCGGCAGGTGCCGCGCGACGATCGCCTGCATCCTGGCGGCGACGCGCTTCGTCTGCTCCACGCTGAGCGTGCGGAAGTCGCCGCGGGCCAGCGCGACCGGCGGGATGATGTTGTCCTTGCCGGCGGCGTCGGCGCGCGTCTTCGTGGCATCGAACGCGGCTTCCTGTCCGCCCGCGAGGAGGCCGACGTTGAAGGTGAGGTTGGGCTCCGGCAGCTCCGCGCGGAACGCGGCGATGATGCGCGCGATCTCGAAGATCGCGCCGTCGCCCGTCGACTCGGAGAAGATGCCGGAACTGTGCCCGGTCTCGCCGTGCGCGGTGAGCACCCAGGTGTTCGACGAGCGGCGCGCGATCGAGCCCATGTCGCGTCCGTCCTCGTGCGACAGGTTTTCGAAATCCAGCGCGACGTCGGCGCGCTTGCCCGCGGCGACCAGGTCGGCGCGCGCAACCGCCACCGGGCTGCCCACGTCTTCCTCGTCGCCGGTCAGCACGACCTCGATGTCCGCGTCGTCCAGCGCGCCGGCCGCTTTCATCGCGCGCAGCGCGGCGAGGATGACGACCACGCCGCCCTTGTCGTCGCCGACGCCGGGCCCGATGCCGCGCATGCCTTCGCGGCGGAAGCCCTGGAACGCGTCTCCGGCCTCGAAAACGGTGTCGAGGTGGCCGATGAGCAGGAGGCGCTTGCCCTTGCCGGAGCCGGCGTGCGTGGCGATGAGGTGGCCGGCGCGCGCCGTCTGCGGCATCGGCTTCCATTCCGTGCGGAAGCCGAGCGCCCGGAACTCGGGCGCGAGCATGCGGGCGACGGCTTCGACCCCGGCCAGGTTGTAGGTGCCGCTGTTCTGTTCGACCAGCCTGCCCAGCAGTGCGATCGCCTCCTCGTGGCCGGCCGCCACGGCGTCGCTGATGCGCTGTTCCCGTGGGGAGAGGCCCGCGACCGGCGCGTCCTGCATCGGCCGGGGCGCGGCGAAGACCGGCGGGACGATGGCCAGGGCGAAGGCGAACAGCACCCCCGCGGCGGACGGCTGGAAACGTGGCATGGCGGGCCCTCTCTCGTGGAACCCCGACCATAACGCAGCCGGAACCCGCCTGCGCCCGCGTGCCCGGATTGACTTGAATCACGGCGCGGAAACCGCATCTGGACGACATTGGCCACTCGGTGGCCCCCTTTCCAGGATCCCGACCATGCGGATGGACAAGCTCACCTCGCGCTTCCAGCAGGCCCTGGCCGACGCGCAGTCGCTGGCCGTCGGCCGCGACCACAACTTCATCGAGCCGGCGCACCTGCTGGCGGCGCTGCTCGACCAGCAGGGGGGCGGCACTCGCCCGCTGCTGGCGCAGGCCGGCGTCAACGTGCCCGCGCTGCGCGAGCGGCTAGGCGAGATCCTCGACCGCCTGCCGAAGGTGTCGGGCCAGGCCGGCAACGTATCGGTCGGCAACGACCTGTCGCGATTGCTCAACGTCACCGACAAGCTCGCGCAGCAGCGCGGCGATGCCTACATCGCCAGCGAGCTGTTCCTGCTCGCGGCGCTGGAGGACAGCGGCGACGCGGGGCGCGCGCTGAAGGCCGCGGGCGCGTCGAAGCAGGCGCTCGAAGCCGCGATCGACGCGATGCGCGGCGGCGAGAAGGTGCAGGACGAGAATGCCGAAGAAGCGCGGCAGGCGCTCGAGAAGTACACCATCGACCTCACCGCGCGCGCCGAGTCGGGCAAGCTCGACCCGGTGGTCGGCCGCGACGAGGAGATCCGCCGCACGATCCAGGTGCTGCAGCGCCGGACCAAGAACAACCCGGTGCTGATCGGCGAGCCGGGCGTCGGCAAGACCGCGATCGTCGAGGGTCTCGCCCAGCGCATCATCAACGACGAGGTGCCCGAGGGCATCCGCGGCAAGCGCCTGCTGTCGCTGGACATGGGCGCGCTGATCGCCGGCGCCAAGTTCCGCGGCGAGTTCGAGGAACGGCTCAAGGCCGTGCTCAACGACCTCGCGAAGAACGAAGGCCGCATCATCCTGTTCATCGACGAGCTGCACACCATGGTCGGCGCCGGCAAGGCCGAGGGCGCGATGGACGCCGGCAACATGCTAAAGCCGGCGCTGGCGCGCGGCGAGCTGCACTGCATCGGCGCGACCACGCTGGACGAATACCGCAAGTACGTGGAGAAGGACGCGGCGCTGGAGCGGCGCTTCCAGAAGGTCTTCGTCGGCGAACCCACGGTCGAGGACACCATCGCCATCCTGCGCGGCCTGAAGGAGCGCTACGAGGTGCACCACGGCGTGGAGATCACCGACCCGGCGATAGTGGCGGCGGCCACTTTGTCGCACCGCTATATCGCCGACCGCCAGTTGCCGGACAAGGCCATCGACCTGATGGACGAGGCCGCCTCGCGCATCCGCATGGAGATCGACTCCAAGCCCGAGGAACTCGACCGGCTGGAGCGCCGGCTGATCCAGTTGAAGATCCAGCGCGAGCACGCGGCGGCCGCGCAAACCCTCGGGTACTTCGCCCTTGATGATGCGTTGCGCCAGCCCTTCGACAATCGCCGTCTTGCCCACAC
>DATJDY010000386.1:0-3599 GCA_035497155.1 Luteimonas sp. | reverse complement strand
TGTCAGTGCCAGATGCCGAGGATCATGCCGTAAACGGCGAACTGCAGGGTGTGATAACCGCCGTCGATGAGCCACAGCTTCAGGCTGCGACCGGCGAACGCGTAGTTGATGCCGAAGCTGGTCGCGGCGATGCCCAGGCCCGCGAGCACGCCGCGGCGCACCGCGTACTCCAGTTCCGGCGCCGGTCCGATCCACCACGCGAACGCCGCGGCACCTGCCAACGCCGCGACGAACGCGGTGCCGAAGACCTTCGCCGGATGGCGCTGCTTCGGGCCCGCGCCGTCGCCGTCGCCGGCGGCGTGCAGGTCGATGCCCGCCTCGCGGCACCACGCGTTCTTGAACAGCGGCCCGTACCAGAGTCCCCCGACCGCGAAGGCGGACACCGCCGCCGCGACCACCGCCAGCCAGTTCGGTTGCATGAACATCGTTCCCGCTCCCCGTTGTCGACGCCCGGCGCGCGCCCGCGCGCCGGCGCGGATCATCCGAACGCGTGCGGCTCCGCCGCGAAACCGACCACCAGCGCGCCCTTGCCGACATTGACCATGCCGGTCAGCCCCATCACCGACTCGAACACCTCGATGTTGTGCGCGGCGCAGGTCGCGCGCAGGTCGTCGTAGCCGGGCAGGGCGCGCATTTCCCCGAGTTCGCCGCCGTAGCTCAGGCACAGCGTCGGCGTCATCAGGCCTGCGCGGACACGGTCGCCGGCGAAGCGGAACACGCGTTCGCAGGCATTCTCGAGGCCCTTCACCTTGCCCACGGGACCGGTCTCGCCGCGGTTGCAGTGCAGGATCGGCTTGATGTCGAGCGCGCTGCCCAGCGTGGCGCTGACCAGGCTCACGCTGCGGTCGCCGCGCTTGCGGGTCCGCGCGCGCAGGTAATGCAGGTCGGGCGCGACCATGTAGGCGTGCGTGTGCAGCGCCAGGTATTCGAGGCGCGCGCGGATCTTCGCCGCGCCCTCGCCCGCCTCGATCAGGCGCACCGCTTCCACCGCGGTCACGCCCTGGCCGGCGAACACGTTCTGCGAGTCCACCACCCGCAGCGCGAACGGCGTGTCGTGGCCCGCCGCGGCGCGGATCGGCCGGTACTCGTTGAGGATGGCGAAACTCGCCTGCATCGCGTTGTCGTAGATCGGGCTGCGCGTGCGCGTCGTCGTGAGGCAGAACACGTAGTCGTAGTCGATCACCAGCCGGCCCAGGAACAGCTCCTGGATCTGCTGCACGCTGAAGGGCGCGGTCTCCGCGTCGGCGCCGCGCTCGGCGATGTGCGAATGCAGGAACTGCAGCGTTTCCTGCTCGTCGCGCATGTCGGTGAGCGTGTCGTCGCCGATGTTCACGGTCACCGGCAGCAGGGTGATGGCGTGCTCGCGGAAATAGCGGCCGGGGAGGTCGCAGGCCGAATCGACGACGAGTCCTATGCGCATTGGGCGGATCCCTGTATCCGTGACCGACGGGTTACCCGTCGAACGCTACCCCAATGCGCCGCCGTATGCACGGCCACGCTTGCGGGCACCCCCGCCGCGGGTCGACACTAGCGGCCATGAAGGACAAGGAACAGATCGTCGAGAACTGGCTGCCGCGCTACACCGGCGTGCCCCTGGACGGCTTCGGCGAGCACGTGCTGCTCACCAACTTCGGCGGCTACCTCGGCCATTTCGCCCGGCTGATGGGCACCCAGGTGGTGGGCATGGACCGCCCGATGCCCAGCGCGACGGCCGACGGCATCACCATGATCAACTTCGGCATGGGCAGCCCCAATGCCGCCACGATGATGGACCTGCTGTCCGCGGTCGGACCCAAGGCGGTGCTTTTCCTGGGGAAATGCGGCGGGCTGAAGCGCAAGAACCAGCTCGGCGACCTGATCCTGCCGATCGCCGCGATCCGCGGCGAAGGCACCAGCGACGACTACCTGCCGCCGCAGGTGCCGGCGCTGCCGGCGTTCGCGCTGCAGCGCGCGGTCTCGACGATGGTGCGGGACCTCGGCCTGGACTACTGGACCGGCACGGTCTACACCACCAACCGCCGCGTCTGGGAACACGACGAGGCGTTCAAGGAGCGGCTGCGCGCAATGCGCTGCATGGCCATCGACATGGAAACCGCGACGATCTTCGCCGCGGGCTTCGCCAACCGCATTCCCTGCGGCGCGCTGCTGCTGGTCAGCGACCAGCCGATGGTGCCCGAGGGCGTGAAGACCGAGGCCAGCGACGCCACGGTGAGCGCGTCGTACGTGGAGTCGCACATCCAGGCCGGCATCGAGGCGCTGCGGCTGATCCGGCGCAACGGCAAGTCCGTGCGGCACATGCGCTTCGACGAGTAGAGCCGACCCATGGCCGGATGACGGACGTCAGTCCGGCACGTGGATGCTGGCCTTGACGTGCTTCAGGTGCGCGACGATGGTGAACGTCATCACCACCAGCAGCGACCACGAGCTCCACTTGCCCACGTGCACCGTCGACCATGCGCCCAGCTGGTCCGGATAGCGCCAGATGCCGAAGAAGGTGCTGAAGTTCTCGGCCAGCCAGATGAAGAAGCCGACCAGCACGAACGCCAGCAGCATCGGCATGCGCCGGTCGCGGTCGAGCGGGCGGAACACCACGGTGGTGCGCGCGTACACGCCCAGCGCGCACGCGGCGATGTACCAGCGGAAGTCGCCGATCCAGTGGTGGGTGAAGAAGTTCACGTAGATCGCGAGCGCCACCAGCGTCGCCAGCCAGTACGGCGGGTGGTGGCGGATGCGCACGTCGAGCAGGCGCCAGGCCTGGATCACGTAGCTGCCGACCGCGGCGTACATGAAGCCCGAGAACAGCGGCACGCCCAGCACCTTCGTGTACGCGAAGTCCGGATACGACCACGAGCCGATCCCCGGCGACGTCTTGAAGGCCTCGAGCGCGAAGCCGACGGCATGGAACAGGGTGATCGCCTTCAACTCATCGATGGTTTCCAGCTTCGACAACACCATGAACGCCTGGATCCCGAGCGCGATGAGCAGCAGCAGGTCGTAGCGCGGGATGCCGAAGACGCCGGCCCGTGGCACGACGAAGATCGCGACGAAGAACAGGCCGGCGAACAGGCAGGCGCGCGCTTCCTTGAGCCCGAAATACAGGAATTCGACCAGGCCATGCGGGAGGCGGGCGAGCAGCGGCCAAGGTGTCGGGCGGGCCAGGGCGGCGTCGAGGGCGGCGATGGGCATGCGTGGCATGCTAGCCCGAAGGCGGTCCGGCTGGACGTGCCGTTCGTGAGGGGAATCCGGTGTCCGTGACATCCGCGCAGGTGGTGGCGTTCTGGCGCGACGCCGGACCGTTGAAGTGGTTCCGCGGCGGCGACGCGTTCGATGCCGAGTGCCGCGAGCGTCTCGGCGACGCGCACCACGCCGCCGCGCGCCGGGAACTCGACGACTGGTCGTCATCGGCCGAGGGCGCGCTGGCCTTGTTGCTGCTGCTCGACCAGATTCCGCGCAACCTCTTCCGCGGCAGCGGCCACGCGTTCGCGACCGACGGGCTGGCGCGCCACTTCGCGCGGATCGCGCTGGACGCCGGCCACGATGCCGCGTTCGAGCCGGCGTTGCGCGCGTTCTTCTACCTGCCGTTCGAGCATTCCGAGGCG
>DATJDY010000385.1:0-2506 GCA_035497155.1 Luteimonas sp. | reverse complement strand
GATCCGGCCAGGCTCAGGCTGGCAAAATGGAAGGCGCGGCGCGGTTGCGCCAGCGCCATCGGCGCCAGCATCACTTCCGGCATCACCGGGAAGAACACCGCCTCGACGAAGCTCAGCACGCCGAGCATCGCCGGCGCATTGCGATGGCGCGCCCAGCGCAGGGCGCGTTCGTAGAGCGGCGCGAAGAGCTTCAATCGACCATACCGGAGAGCAGCGGCACGAAGACCACCGAACCGAGGTCTTCGCGCGAAATGTTGCCGTCGGCGTCCTTGCGCAGGCGCATCAGCGCCTGTCCGCCGGATGGGCCCACCGGCGCGACGAGCGTTCCGCCGTTGCCGAGCTGCGCGGTGAGCGCGTCGACCAGCGCCGGCGCCGCGGCGGTCACGACGATCGCGTCGAACGGCGCCTCCTCGGGCCAGCCGATACGGCCGTCGTCGTGCTTGCTGCGCACGTTCAGGCCGAGGGTGCGGAAGCGCTTGCGCGCGGTGCGCAGCAGCTCGCCGATGCGCTCGACCGTGTACACCTGCAGGCCCAGCGCGGCGAGGATGGCGCCCTGGTAACCGGAGCCGGTCCCGATCTCGAGCACCTTCGACGGCTGCGCGCCGTCGAGGAACAGGGTTTCGGTCATGCGCGCCACGACCCACGGCTGCGAGATGGTCTGGCCGTGGCCGATCGGCAGCGCAGTGTCCTCGTAGGCGCGCGTGGCCAGCGCCTCGTCGACGAACAGGTGCCGCGGCACGGTGCGGATCGCGTTGAGCACGCGCTCGTCGGCGATGCCGGCCGTTTGCGGCGAACCGGCGCGCAAGCGCTCGATGAGCCGGTCGCGCACGCGCTGCGAGGTCATGCCGAGGCCGACGGATTCCGGCTGCAGGCGCATCCGGGCGATCATGTGGCGGTCCCGCGCGCTTCGCCGTGCGTGTCGGGAGCGGCGAGCGCCGCCTCCAGGCCACCGACCCAGCTGGCGACCTGCTCCAGCGCCTGGTAGCGCGTCAGGTCGACCTGGATCGGCGTGATCGAGATGTGCCCCGTGCGCACCGCGTGGAAATCCGTGCCGGGGCCGGCGTCCTGCTCCGCGCCCGCGGCGCCGATCCACCACCAGCTGCGTCCGCGCGGGTCCTCCTGCTGGATGCAGGGCTCGGCGCGATGGCGATTGCCCAGGCGCGAGACCTCGAAGCCGCGCACCGATTCCCACGGCAGGTCGGGCACGTTGACGTTGAGGATCGTGTCCGCCGGCAACGGATCGACGAGCAGGCGCGCGATGATCTCCACCGCGGCGCGCGCGGCGGTTTCGTAATGGCGGGTTTCCGTTTCGCCGCGCGCGAGCGACATCGCCACCGCCGGCAGGCCGAGGAAGCGGCCCTCCATCGCCGCGGCGACGGTCCCCGAATAGATGACGTCGTCGCCGAGGTTGGCCGTGGTGTTGATGCCGGACACCACGATGTCGGGCTCGAGCTCGAGCATGCCGGTGATCGCGACGTGCACGCAGTCCGTGGGGGTTCCGTGCACGCACCAGGTGTCGACGGCGCGCTGCACCACGCGCACCGGCATGTCCAGGGTCAGCGAGTTGCTCGCGCCGGAACGATCGCGGTCCGGCGCCACCACGAGCACCTCGTGCCCCGCGGCGCGGAGGCCTTCGGCGAGGATCCCGATGCCCGGGGCGTCGACGCCGTCATCGTTGCTGACCAGTACGCGCATGCACGAATGATAACCGGGAAGGGTTAGGCTGGTGCCATGCCCCGACGCCGCGATACGACGCCGCATGCTCCAGACCGGCATGCTCCCGACCCGCAAGCGCCCGACCGGGATGCTCCCGACCGGCATGCGGCCCATCCCGACGATGCCGCCCTGTTCCGGGAGGCGATCGGCCCGGTGCGCGAACTGCCCGCTGCGCCGCCACCGCCACGCCCGCCGCCGCCACGCGCAGTGCCGCGCATGGCCGCGCGCGACGACGCGCAGGCGCAGGACGAATTCCGGCGCATGCTCGCCGCCGACACCATCGAAGCCGGCGATGCGCTCGCCTGGCGCCGCGACGAGGTGCCCGGGCGCGTGCTGCAGCGCCTGCGCCGCGGGCAATACGCCGCGCAGGACGAACTCGACCTGCACGCGGCCGATGCCGCGCGCGCGGAAGCGATGTTGCGCGCCTTCCTCGCCGATGCGCGGCGCGACGGCTTCGGCTGCGTGCGCATCGTGCATGGCAAGGGCCTGCATTCGGAAAGCGGCGTGCCGGTGCTGAAGAACCTCGTCGACCGGATGCTGCGGCAGCGCGCCGACGTGCTCGCCTTCGCGTCCGCACCTGCCGCGCAGGGCGGCCACGGCGCGGTGCTGGTGCTGCTCAGGCGCCGCCCGTGAGTTCGGCCAGCACCGTGGTGGCGTAGGCCCCCGGCGGCAATTCGAAGCGCAGCTCGAGCGTTGCCGGCTCTTGCGCCGGGTGCGCCGGCCACTCCCACGCCAGTTCGCGCGGCTGCAGGCGCGTGGCGCGCCGTTCCTGCTTCAGCCCCGCGGCCTC
>DATJDY010000384.1:0-4061 GCA_035497155.1 Luteimonas sp. | reverse complement strand
AGATTCGCTTGGGGTAGGCGGCGTGACGGCGTGTGTGTGGGCCGAGCGGGCCATGGATGGCCCGCGCCCGCGGAGTCAGGCATGGACGACTGACCGACGCGGCGGACCACACACACGTCGTCGCGTCGCCCAGCCCCGAAGGCAATGACCCCGCGTTATCCGGAGCGTCGCTGGAAGAGGACGGCGGAGGTGCCGAGCATCAGCACCGGCGGCAGCAGGTACGCGATGCGGAAGTCGAAATGGAACACGCCCGCCATCCGCACGAACTGCGTCTGCAGCAACCAGAACCCCAGCGCGAACACGATGCCGACGAACAAGCGCCGGCCAAGGCCGCCGCTGCGCAGCGTGCCGAACGCGAACGGCACCGCCGCCAGGCACAGCGCCAGCACGTTGAACGCGTAGAACCAGCGCCCCCAGTACGGCTCCTCGTATTCGCTCGCGTCCAGGCCGTTGCGCTTGCGGTATTCGATGCTGCTGCGCAGGGCCGACGACGGCAACGCCGAGGGCTTGATCACGCTCGCGGCGAGCGCGGTGTCGTCGAGGCGCGAATCCCAGCGTTCCTCGATCGCTTCGGTCTGGGTGACGGATTTCGCCTCGAACCAGGTGCGGCGCACGTCGTGCAGCAGCCAGCCGCCCTTGCGGTGTTCGGCGGTCGCCGCGCGTGCGATGGATTCCAGCCGGCCCGCGTCGTCGAATTCGTAGAGGTGCACGTCCTGCAGTTCGAGCCAGGTCTTGCCGTCCTTGCCGCGCTCCTCGCCGCCGCCGGCGTTGAGGAAGGTGTTGCCTTCGCGCGCCCAGAGGCCCGAATAGCGCGCGACGATCAAATCCGGCGAGCGCGACGACGCCTTGAGCGCATCGGCCTGGCGCTGGCCCCAGGGCGCGAGCGTCTCGCCGTTGGCCACCATCAGCGCGGTCAGCACCGCGAGCGCCATCGCGACCGCGAGGCCGAGGCGCCGGCGCGACAGCCCCAGCGCGCGCAGCGCGGTCAGTTCGGAGGTCGCGGCGAGCTGGCCGAGACCCATCAGGGTGCCGATCACCGCCGCGGTCGGGAACAGGAAATAGGCGCGGCGCGGCATCGTGTAAAGCACGTAGACCACGGCCGAACCGAAGCCGTAATTGCCCTGGCCGACATCACCGAGTTCGGTCATCAACCCGCCGATGATGAAGTCGAGTCCGAGCAGCACGGCCCAGGTGGCGAGCACCGTGCCGAGCACGACGCGGCCGACGTAGACGTCGTGGACCTTGGGGAACGGCCTCACGCCGAAGCTCCGCGCCGCCGGAAGCCGGAGCGTCCGTCACGGAAGTACATCCACGACGCCAGCGCGAGCAACGGCAGCACCAGCCACCACAGGCCGGCGGGCATCGGCAGCTTGCCGTCGGCCAGCCATTCGGTGCCGAGCACGGTGAGGTTCATGCCGACGAGGTAGGCGAGGAAGCCGAGCACCACGCGCCCGTAGCGCGACTGCCGCGGCGAGCTGCGCGCCAGCGGCACCGCGAGCAGCGCGAACGCGAACGCGAGCAGCGGCGGCGCCAGCCGGTAATGCACCTGCGCCTGCGCTTCCGGCCGTGGATCGCGCAGCAATGCCGGCGTGGTCATCGCCTGCGGATCGCGCGCCGCGTTGCCGTTGGGTTCGCCCTGCGGCAGCAGCACGTCGTTGCTGGCGTAGCGCATCAGGCGGAAATCGCGGCCGACCTCGCGCGGGCCCTCGACGCGGAAGCCGTCGTCCAGGCGCAGGTAACGGCGATCGCCATCGCGGGTGGCGGTGGCGCTGCGTGCCGTGGTGACGTCGAGGCGGTCGCCGGACTGGCGGTAAACGAAGATCCGCTTCATGTGGCGGCCGTCGGTCGACATCTCGCCTACGTAGACCACGCCGCTACCGCCCGGCAGTTCGGTGAAACGGCCCGGCTCGAGTCCGGCCACCAGCACGTTGCGGCTGCTTTCGGCGATCAGCCGCACCGAGGTCGCCTTGGCCAGCGGGCCGAGCCATAGCGAGCAGGCCGCGATCACACCGACCACCGGCAGCGCGAGCAGCAGCAGCGGCCGCAGCAGCCGGCGCGGGCCCACGCCGATCGAGGCCAGCACCGGCATTTCGGCATCGCGGTAGAGGCGGCCGACCGCCAGCAGCAGGCCGATCATCAGGGCCAGCGGCAGGATCAGGGGCAGGTAGCGGATCGTCTGCAGCCCGAGCTGGGCCATCAGCATCCCGGCCGGGACCTTGCCGCCGGCGATCTGGCCCAGCACGTTGGCGAACAGGGCGCCGACGCTGACCATGAGCAGCACGACCGTCGTGGCCAGGGTCGCCTGGGCGAATTCGCGCAGCAGGTAGCGGTCCAGCTTTGGCATCAGGCCTCGGGGGATCGGCGGCGCCTTGGCGCCGCATGGCTTAAAATCACGGGTTCGTCCGCGCGACGGACTTTCCCCCATTGTACGCAAGGCCCCAGGCCGCTCCGGAACCCGCATGCCCCTCGAATTCAGCCTCAG
Organism: Luteimonas sp.; assembly: GCA_035497155.1. Classification (GTDB taxonomy): domain Bacteria; phylum Pseudomonadota; class Gammaproteobacteria; order Xanthomonadales; family Xanthomonadaceae; genus Cognatiluteimonas. The sequence goes on along the minus strand of DATJDY010000384.1, from coordinate 1,579 downwards.
CCAGGAAGCCCCCGCCAGCGCGGCCACCGATTGCGTCGTGGTCGGCGCCTGGGCGGACGCCAGCCTCACCCCCGCCGCGCAGGCCATCGACGCCGCCAGCGGGGGGCGCCTGAAGGCCCTGCTCGAGCGCGAAGACCTCAGCGGCAAGACCGGCAAGGTCTCGATGCTGCACGACCTGGCCGGCGTGAAGGCGCCGCGCGTGCTCGTCATCGGCCTCGGCGAACCGGGCAAGTACGGCACCGCCCAGTACCTGAAGGCCATCGGCGACGCCGCGCGCGCGATGAAGACCGGCCCGGTGCGCAAGGCGCTGTGCACGCTGCCGGAAACGGCCGTCGCCGGCCGCGACGCCGCCTGGAACATCCGCCAGGGCGCGATTGCCGCCGACCACGCCTGCTATCGCTACACCGCGACGCTCGGCGCGAAGAACAAGAAGCGCGAGGAGAAGGGCCTGGAGGCCATGGCGTTCACCGGCAGCGACGAACGCGCGCTCGCGCAGGGCGTTGCGATCGCCGCGGGCGTCGCGTTCGCGCGCGAGCTCGGCAACCTGCCGCCGAACATCTGCAATCCGTCCTACGTCGCGCAGCAGGGCCGCGAATTCGCCGAACGCATCGGCGGCAAGGTGTCTTGCGAAGTGCTGGGCCGCGAACGGATGCAGGCACTCGGCATGGGTTCGCTGCTCGCCGTGTCGCGCGGCTCGGCCAACGAGCCGCAACTGGTGGTGCTGAAGTACGACGGCGCCGGCGACGGCAGCAAGCCGTACGTGCTGGTGGGCAAGGGCATCACCTTCGACACCGGCGGCATCAACCTCAAGACCCAGGGCGGCATCGAGGAGATGAAGTACGACATGTGCGGCGCCGCGTCCGTGATGGGTACGTTCGTCGCCGCGGTCGGCATGCAGCTCCCGGTCAACCTGGTGTGCATCGCGGCCGCGGTGGAGAACATGCCCGACGGCGACAGCTACCGCCCGTCCGACGTACTTACGTCGATGTCCGGCAAGACCATCGAAGTGGGCAACACCGACGCCGAGGGCCGCCTGATCCTGTGCGACGCCCTGACGTATGCGCAGCGCTTCGAGCCTGCGGCGCTGCTCGACGTGGCGACGCTGACCGGCGCCTGCGTCGTGGCGCTCGGCAAGTACGCCACGGGCTTGATGAGCAAGCACGACGACCTCGCCGCGGAACTCGTCGCCGCCGGCGAGACCACGTTCGACCGCGCCTGGCCGCTGCCGCTGTGGGACGAGTACCAGGGGATGCTCGATTCGCAGTTCGCCGACGTCTACAACATCGGCGGCCGCTGGGCCGGCGCGATCACCGCCGGCTGCTTCCTGTCGCGCTTCACCGAGGGCCAGCGCTGGGCGCACCTGGACATCGCCGGCGTCGCCAACGGCGACGGCAAGATGGGCATGGCCACCGGCCGCCCGGTCGGCCTGCTCGCGCAGTGGCTGCTGGACCGCGCGGCATGAGCATCGGTTGACGACGCGATGCCGCGCGCCGACTTCTACCTGATCGCCAAGCCGCGGTTCCGCGCGGAACCGCTGCGCCTGGCCTGCGAGCTCGCGCGCAAGGCGCACGATTCCGGG
>DATJDY010000383.1:0-6331 GCA_035497155.1 Luteimonas sp. | reverse complement strand
GCGAACTGCGCGGCATCCATCGACATGTCGGCGCGATCCCGATCAGGCAGGCTTGCGGGCGGCCGCGACCGCCGACTTCATCGCCGCGATCACCGCGGCGTAGTCGGGGTGGCCGAAGATCGCGCTGCCGGCGACGAAGGTGTCGGCGCCCGCCGCCGCGATCTCGCCGATGTTGTCCGGCTTCACGCCGCCGTCGATCTCGAGGCGGATGGGCTTGCCGCAGCGGTCGATCATGCCGCGCACGACGCGCAGCTTCTCCAGCGTCGAGGGGATGAACGACTGGCCGCCGAAGCCCGGGTTCACCGACATCAGCAGCACATGGTCGAGTTCGGGCAGCACCCAGTCGAGCACGTCCACCGGCGTCGCGGGATTCAGCACCAGGCCCGGGCGGCAGCCGCTGGCCCGGATGAGCTGGATCGTGCGGTGCACGTGGCGGCTCGCCTCCGGGTGGAAGCTGATCTCGGTGGCGCCGGCCCTGGCGAAGTCGGGAACGATGCGGTCCACCGGCTCGACCATCAGGTGGACGTCGATCGGCGCGGTGACCCCGTGCTTGCGCAGCGCTTCGCAGACCATCGGGCCGATGGTCAGGTTCGGCACGTAATGGTTGTCCATCACGTCGAAGTGGACCCAGTCCGCGCCGGCAGCCAGGACCGCGTCGACTTCCGCGCCCAGCCGCGCGAAATCGGCGGACAGGATCGAGGGGGCGATGACGGTGGGCTGCGTGGTCTGTGGCATGGGGGCAGTGTACCCGCTGCCGCCGGAAGCCCTACACTGGGCGGCCCGCCTTCCACGGGAACCTGCGTGGCGACCACCCTGCTCGAAGCCGACCTGCCCGGCCTGCCCCTCCGTCATCGCGGCAAGGTCCGCGACGTGTTCGACCTGCCGGCCGGCGCCGGTGGTTCCGATGCTTCGGCCGGCCCCTTGATGCTCATGGTCGCGACCGACCGCCTCAGCGCCTTCGACGTCGTGCTGCCCGACCCGATCCCGGGCAAGGGCGAGATGCTGTGCCAGGTCAGCAATTTCTGGTTCGGCAAGACCGCGCACATCGTGCCCAACCACCTCACCGGCATCGACGTCGCGGCGGTGCTGCCCGCCGGCGTCGATCCCGCGCTCTATGCGCAGCGTTCGGTGGTGACGAAGAAACTCAAGCCCGTTCCCGTCGAAGCGATCGCGCGCGGCTACCTGATCGGCAACAGCTGGAAGGATTACCAGCGCACCGGCCGCGTCAGCGGCATCGGCCTGCCCGATGGCCTGCGCCAGGCCGAACAGCTGCCGCAGCCGATCTTCACCCCGTCGACGAAGGCCGCGGTCGGCGACCACGACGAGAACATCGACTTCGACACGATGGTGCGCACGGTCGGCGCCGACCTCGCCGAACAGGTGCGCGACGCGACGCTGCGTCTGTACGGGTATGCGGCGGCTTACGCGGCCGAACGCGGCATCCTGCTCGCGGACACCAAGTTCGAATTCGGCACCGACGCCGACGGCCGCCTCTACGTGATGGACGAAATGCTGACGCCGGATTCCTCGCGCTACTGGCCCGCCGACGAATACCTCGTCGGAACGAGCCCGCCGAGCTTCGACAAACAGTTCGTGCGCGATTACCTGGAGACGCTGGACTGGGGCAAGACCGCGCCCGGCCCGCGCCTGCCGGCTGACGTGATCGCGCGCACGCGCGCCAAGTACGCCGAGGCGCTGCAGCGCCTGGCCGGCATTTCCATCGACTGACCGATGCACGGAGCGAAGCGATGACCGACGAGACGATCGACACTGCGATCCCGGCGCGCCCGATCGACCGCTGGTTCGCGCACTACTCCGGCGACCACCGCAACGAGGCCAACCAGCGCATCCACGTGGTCGCGGTGCCGCTGATCCTGTGGAGCGTGGTCGCGCTGCTATGGTGCATCCCCGTCGGCGGCACCTGGTTCCGGCCGGGCCTGTGGGCGGCGCTGGCGATGTTCTTCGCGTGGTCGTTCTATTTCCGCAACTCGCGCCGACTCGGCTACGGCATGCTCGTGGTGTTCGTGGCGATGGCGTGGCTGACGCGCTGGCTGCAGGAGACGCTGGGCACGACGCAGCTGCTGTACGTCGCCATCGGCGTGTTCGTCGTCGCCTGGGTCGCGCAGTTCGCCGGCCACAAGCTCGAGGGCCGCAAGCCGAGCTTCCTCACCGACCTCACCTACCTGCTGATCGGCCCAGCCTGGGTGCTCGCCAAGCTGTACCGCAAGCTCGGCTGGCGCTACTGAAGTGACGGCGCGCGCCGGCGGGCTGGGCGGGCGCGACCTCGGCATCGCCCTGGTCATCTGCGTCGCCTGGGCACTGAACTTCCTGACTTCGGCGTGGGCGCTGCGCGAGATCCCGCCGTTCCTGTTCACCGCGGTGCGGCTGGCGATCCTCGCGTTGCTGCTCGGCGCGTTCCTGCGCCGGCCCGCGCCCGGGCAATGGCCGCTGCTGCTGGCGGTCGCCCTCTGCAACGGCGTGCTGCATTTCGGCCTGAGCTTCTGGTCGCTGCACCTGGCCGGCAACCTGTCCTCGCCGGCGATCGTGATGCAGAGCTACGTGCCGATGGCGGCGCTGCTCGCGTGGTGGTGGCTGGGCGAACGCTTCGGCTGGCGCACCGGCGTCGCGATCGCGGTGAGCTTCGGCGGCGTGCTCGTGCTGGGCTTCGATCCGCTGGTGTTGCGCGAGCCGGCGTCGCTGCTGCTGATGCTGGTGTCGGCGGTGTTCCTCGCCACCGGCACGGTGCTGATGCGACGGCTGCGCGGACTCGACATGTTCAGCCAGCAGGGCTGGACCGCGGTGATCGCGCTGCTGCCCCTGCTCGCGCTCAGCGCCTGGTTCGAACCGCACGGCTTCCAGGCGTTGCGCCACGCGACCTGGGTCGGCTGGGGCGGCGCGGCGTATTCGGCGATCGGTTCGTCGCTGCTCGGGCACGGGCTGTACTACGTGCTGGTGCAGCGCCATCCGGTCGCGCAGGTGACGCCGTGGCTGCTGCTGGCCCCGGTGATGGCGGTGCTGCTCGGCATCTGGGTGTACGGCGACCGGCCCGGCCCGCAGCTGTGGATCGGGGGCGCGATGGTGCTCGGCGGCGTGCTGCTGATCGCGCTGCGCGCGCTGGCGAAGGCGCGCCCGATGCCGCCCGCCGAGGAAATCTAGGTCGCGAAAAAGGGGACGGAGGTCGTTGATTCCGGGACAGGACGCCCTGTCCCGGAATCAACGACCTCCGTCCCCTTTCTTGAACTTGCGGGGCGCGTAACCGAAATCGGATTGCGCGGGGCCGAGGTCGAACACGAGGTCTTCGTGCAGGCGTGCCAGCGCGCCTTCGCCGAAGCCGCCGCCCTGGCCGGCGAGGCGGGCCGTGCCGAGTGCGAGCCGGAACACCGGCATCGGAACCTCCATCAACCTCGGCCGTGGCGACAGTGCCACCAGCGTACGCGCGACCATCTCGCGCCAAGGCAGCGTTTCGCCGCCGGGCAGGTCGTACACGCGGCCATGCGTCGCGGGCGCATCGCAGGCGGCGAGCGCGGCGGCGGCGAGATCGTCGACGTGGACCGGCTGGCGCAGACCGGTCGCGCCGCGCGGGATCACGAACCAGCCCAGGCGCTGCGCCAGCGCAGCGATCCTGCCGATCGTGCGGTCGCGTCCGTCGCCGTACACCAGCGTCGGCCGGAGCACGGTCGCCGCCACGCCGCGCGACGCGGCAGTGGCGAACAGCGCCACCTCGGCGTCGCGCAGCTGCGCCGAGAGCGCGCGCTCGGCGGCATCCGGCGAAGCCTGCTTCGCGTCGACGCTGGTCGATCCGAACGCGACGATGCGCGGCGCATCGATCGTCGCCTGCGCATGCCAGCGCGCGAAGTGGTCGAGCGGACCGCAGCTGAAGATCGCGTCCACGGTCTCCGGCAAGCCATCGCAATGCACCAGGTCGCCACGCAGCCAGCGCACGCCAGGCGCATCGCGTTGCGCGTCGCGCGACACCGCAACGATCGTCCAGCCTGCCGGCAGCATCCGCGCGAGCAAGGCCGCGCCGATCGGCCCGCTGCCGCCGAAGACGAGCGCGGTGCGCATCAGCGCGCAGCGCCAGCGCGCGGCAGCGCCGCGCGCAACCACAGCATGCCGAGGACGGCGGCGCACACGGAAGCGGCCAGGACGCCGAGCACGGCCTCCTCGTAGCGCACGTCGGCGTACGCGAGCGACGCGATGAACAGGCTCATGGTGAAGCCGATGCCGCACAGCAGGCCGAGGCCGATCATCGCGCGGCCGTCCATGCCGTCGGGCCAGCGCACGCCGCCGAACCGCCGCAACGCCCACGCTGCGCCCACGATGCCGACCGGCTTGCCCAGCACCAGGCCGGCGACGATGCCGAGCGGCAACGCGGCGAGCGCATCCGAGGCCTTCAACCCGCCCAGCGCGAGGCCGGCGTTGGCGAACGCGAACAGCGGCAGGATCGCGTACGCGACCCAGGGATGCAGCGCATGCTCCAGCGTTTCGAGCGGCGAGTGCTCGACGTCGTCCGGGATCGCGTTGCGCGGATCCACGTGCGGGATCATCAGGCCGGTCGCGACGCCGGCGAGGGTCGCGTGCACGCCCGATTTCAGCAGCGATACCCAAAGGACGACGCCGAGCAGCAGGTAGGGCGTGAGCGCGGTGACGCCGCGCCGGTTCAGCACGAACATGGCGAGCAACGCGGCGCCGGCCCAGCCGAGCGCGACCGGCGACAGGCCGTGCGAATAGAACAGCGCGATGATCAGGATCGCGACCAGGTCGTCGACCACCGCGATCGTCGACAGCAACAGCTTCATGCCCGGCGGCACGCGCGACCCGAGCAGCGAGAGCACGCCGAGCGCGAACGCGATGTCCGTGGCCGTGGGCACCGCCCAGCCGCGCATCGCGGCCGCATCGCCATGGTTGAGCGCGGTGAACAGCAGCGCCGGCACGGCGACGCCCGCGCACGCGCAGGCCATCGGCAGCAGCAGCCGGTCGCGCCCCGCCAACTGCCCGGTGAGCGATTCGCGCTTGATCTCGAGCGAGACCAGCAGGAAGAACACCGCCATCATGCCGTCGTTGATCCACAGCAGCAGCGGCTTGGCGATCTGCAGGTCGCCGAACACGACCGCGACCGGCAACTCGCGGAATCCGTCGTAGAACTCCTCCAGCGGCGAGTTCGCGCAGAGCAGCGCCAGCGCCGCCGCGGCGATCAGCACGATCCCGCCCGCGGCCTCCAGCCGCAGGAAGTCGGTCAGGGCATTGAGGGCGCGGCTGGCGAGCGAGTCCTGGGCCATCGCGCCAGTCTAGCAACGACGGCGCGCATTGCCCTGCGGCGGAGGGCCGTCAGGAGCAACCCTCGATCCAGTCGACCTGGGGCGCGAGGCCGGCGTGCCACTCGCTGACCTTGCCGGCGGCATCGGTTTCGAAGACCAGCACGCCCTTGCTGCCGTCGTCGGCCTTGACGCGCAGGTACTTGCCGCCGCTGACGTACTTGTGCGGCGACTTCTCGACGCGTCCGGGATACGTGGCATCGATCTCCGCTTCGGTCATGCCGCGGCGGCCGCCGCCGGGCGCGATTTCCTTGTCGTTGCCGACGTCGTAGCGCACGAACTTGCCGCCGTCGAACATGAAGGCGAAATACGACGGCGCCTTCTCCCATGCGGGATTCAGGTAATGGCAACCGTCGCCGGGCTCGCCCTTGAGCGCGCCGCCCCAGGCCTTGCGCGCCTCGTCCTCGGTCATGCCGAAATGCATGTCGCCGTAACCGTCGTAGTGCGCGAGCCCGCTGCCGGGCGGCGGCACCTGCGGCGTCGCGCCGGGGTTGGTCGTGGCCCCGGACAATGCGGGCGCCGCGGCATCGGCCGGCGGCGACGGCGGTGCATCGGCCGCCGCATCGGGAGCCGCGCCCGTTGCATTCGGCTCGGACGCAGGGGTGCGATCCGCGTTGCAGGCGGCGAGCGCCACCGTGACTGCGAAGGGAAGAAGCACGCGGAGGAAGGTTTTCATGCGCACACCCGCATCGGGAAGATGCGGGCAGCCTAGCGTCGACCCGTGAACGTGCCGCGAAGCGTCTATTTCGCGCGATCGAAGTGCTTGCGCAAGCCGGCCCAGCACGCCTGGTAGTCGCGCTGCCGGTGCGCCGCGCCGAGTGCCTGCCGCGTCGGCCGGATCACCGCGCGCGCTTCGAACATGAAGGCCATGGTGTCGGCGATCACGTCGGGCTTCGACAGGTCCGCGTTGCTCGCCTTCTCGAACGTGGCGGCGTCGGGACCGTGTCCGGTCATGCAGTTGTGCAGCGATGCGCCACCCGGCGCGAAGCCTTCGGCCTTCGCGTCGTACGCGCCGT
>DATJDY010000382.1:0-4176 GCA_035497155.1 Luteimonas sp. | reverse complement strand
CATCGTTGCCTTCGCCGTAGACGCGGCCTTCGCCGAGGGTCATCGCCTGGTCGGGCGCGGGGTATTCGGTCAGCCAGCCGCCGTCGCCCGGCTCGTACAGGTCCTTGGCCATGTACAGCGCGATCGGCTCGAGGAAGGCGCATACGCGCCCGTCGACCTTCGCCAGCGCTGCCAGCGTGCGCAGCATCGTCGCCGCGTCGTCGCCGCGGCTCGGGCAACCGACGACGAGGCCGGGGATGTCGCGGAGCGCGGTGATCGAGTTGTCGTTGTGGAAGTGCCCGCCGAAGCCGCGCTGGTAGCCGAGCGAGGCGATGCGCACGACCATCGGGTTGCGGTACTGGTCGTTGCTGAAGAACTGCAGGCTCGCCGCCTCGCCGCGGATCTGGTCGGCCGCGTTGTGCAGGTACGCGAGGTACTGGATCTCCGGCAGCGGCAGCATGCCCATGTTGGCGTAGCCCTGCGCGAGGCCGAGGATGATGGTCTCGTCGAGCAGCGTGTTGAACACGCGGCGCGGGCCGAAGGCCTTCTGCAGGCCCTTGGTGACGGTGTACACGCCGCCCTTCTGCGCCACGTCCTCGCCGAACAGCAGCGTCTCGGGATACTTGGCGAACAGGTCGTGCAGCGCCTGGTTGATCTGGATGGCGAGGTGCTTCGCGGGCTGCTTCTCCGGCAGCCTCGCTTCGCCGCCGAAGGCCTTCGCGCGGGCTTCCGGCGCCGGGACGCGCGTCGCCTCGGCCTGCACCGCCTTCGGGGTGTACGGCGCCAACGGCTTCATCACGTCCTCGAGCGAGGACAGGCGCGGGCGGCTGTCGGCGTCTTCCGCCGCGGCGAAGCATTTCTTCCGCGTTTCCTCGTACAGCGCGAGGATCTCGTCCTTCGACATCAGGCCCGATTCGAGCGCGATGGCCGCGCTGCGCAGCAGCGGATCGGTCGCCTCGACCCTGCACAACTCCTCGATCGAGCGCCATTCGATCTCGAAGTCGGTGCCGGCGTGGCCCATGATGCGGGTGGTGCGCAGGTGGAGAAAGGTCGGGCGGCGCGTCGTGCGGCAGTGCTCGATCGCGCGCTGCACGTCGCCGTAGCCGTTCGCCAGGTCGAGGCCGTCGGCGCTGAAGTAGTCGAGGTCTGCGCGGTCGCGGAAATTGCGGCCGACCCAGCCGTCCGGCGTCTTCACCGAGATGCCGATGCCGTTGTCCTCGCACACGAACAGCACCGGCGCCGGCAGGCCCTGGTACGCCGTCCAGGCCGCGGCGTTGAACGCGGTCTGCGCGGTGGCGTGGTTGCTCGAGGCGTCGCCGAAGGAACAGATGGCGATGCTGTCGTCGGGAATCGGCAACTGGTGGCCGATGCGGCGCGCCTGCTCGATCGCGACGGCGGTGCCGAAGGCTTTCGGCAGGTGCGAGGCGATCGTCGAAGTCTGCGGCAGCACCCACAACGGCTTGCTGCCCCACACCTTGTGGCGGCCGCCACTCGCCGGATCGTCCTTCGACGCCGCGAACGACAGCGCCGAATCCATGATCGGGTCCATGCCCGGCAGCTTGCGGAAGCGCTCCGCCATGAACCCACCGGAACGATAGTGCAGGAACGCCGGATCGGTATGGCGCGCGATCCGCGCGACCATCGCGTTGCCCTCGTGGCCGCTGGAGCCGATCGTGTAGAAGACCTTGTTCTGCACGCGGAGCACGCGCGCCATCAGGTCGAGGTGGCGACTGACCAGCTGCGACTCGAACAGTTCGCGGAAGCCGCGCGCGTCGAGCGCGCTGCCCGGCAGGATCGCATCGCCCGTCGCGGGTTTCGCCTTCGCGCCCGCGCCATCGAAGTCGCGCACGTATTCCTGGAAATTGACGTCGCAGATCTCGGCCCGGTTGAGGCCCTTCATGCGCGCGGGGATGGGATTGGGAACGGCCATGTGCGATCCGGACTCGATGGAATGGGTGGTGTCACTCGTGCAGCGCAAGCAGCGCGGCGGCCTCGGCGGACGGCGGCGCCATCGCCACGAAGCCGGGGGTCGCGCGCACGCGCGCCAGCCAGTCGCGGATCGCCGGGTACGGCGCCAGGTCGAAGCCGCCCTCGCCCGCCACGTCGGTGTAGGCGAACAGCGCGATGTCGGCGATGCCGTACTGCGCGCCGGTGAACCATGGCGAGGCGAGCAAATGTCGCTCCATCACCGCCAGCGCCTGGTGGCCACGCTCGCGCAGCCGCGGCAGGTCGGCGCGGCGCGGCGAATCCGCCGGCGTCCAGCCACGGATGAAGCGCGCGACCGCAACATACGGTTCATGGCTGTACTGCTCGAAGAACATCCAGCTCAACGCCTGTGCGCGCTGCCACGCGTCGGCCGGCAGGAACCGCGTGCCTTCGGCGAGCCAGCACAGCATCGCGTTGGATTCGGCGAGCGTGCGGCCGTCGTCCAGCACCAGCAGCGGCACCTTGCCGTTCGGGTTGAGCGCGAGGTATGCCGGCGTGCGCGTCTCGCCGCGGCTGCTGTCGGTCTCGATCCACCGGTACGGGCGCCCGGTCTGCTCCAGCAGCAACCGCACCTTGTGGCAGTTGCCCGAAGGCGAGAATCCGTAGAGCGTGATCATGCGGGCGTCGCCGCGGCGTCCGTTGCGGCAGCGCGACGCGCGCGCCACTCCTTGATCGTCTGGGTCCAGACCTCGTTCGGCGAATCCTGGTACGGCTCCGGCAGCGGCGCCGGGCCGCTGTTGCGCGAGCCCAGGCGCGCGGCGAGCTTCTGCGAGCTGGCGTTGTCCGGGTGGATGCAGTGGATGACGCGATCCCAACCGAGGTTGTCGAACGCCCAGTCGATCGCCGCCGTCGCCGCCTCGGTGGCATAGCCATGGCCCCAAGCGTCGGGATGGAACGACCAGCCCACTTCGTTGCCTGGCCAGCCGACCGGCTTCCATGGCCCGGTCTGGCCGAGCCAGCGGCCGCTCGCCTTCTCGACGATGGCGAACATGCCGAAGCCCTGCACCGACCACGCGCCCGGCATCTGCAGGAAGCGACGCCACGCAGCGGCACGCGTCAGCTGGCCGCCGATGTAGCGAGCGGCGTCGGCGTCGGCCAGCGTTTCCGCGTAGCGATCGAAATCGCCGATCTCGGGAACGCGCAGCAACAGCCGTTCGGTTTCCAGGCGGACGTCCATGCGCGCCTCGCTCAGAACGCGTTGATGCCGGTCAGTTCGCGGCCGATGACCAGCTGGTGCACGGTCTCGGTGCCTTCATACGTGATCACGGACTCGAGGTTCAGCGCATGGCGGATCGCCGCGTGCTCGGTGGTGATGCCGGCGCCGCCAAGCAGGTCGCGGCACTCGCGCGCGATGTCGATGGCCATGCGGCAGTTGTTCCACTTCGCCAGCGACACCTGCTGCGGCGCCATCTTGCCGGCGTCCTTGAGGCGGCCGAGCTGCAGCACCAGCAGTTGCGCCGTGGTGATCCGCCGCGCCATGTCGGCCAGCTTGAGCTGCGCGCTCTGCGTGGCCGCCAGCGGGCGGTCGAACAGGATGCGTTCCTTCGAATAGTTGAGCGCTTCGTCGAGGCAGGCGATCGCCGCGCCGACCGGCCCCCAGGTGATGCCGTAACGGGCCTGCGTCAGGCAGCCGAGCGGGCCCTTGAGCCCCTTCACGTTCGGCAGGCGGTTGGCATCGGGCACGCGCACGTTGTCGAAGAACAGCGCGCTGGTGACCGAGGCGCGCAGCGACATCTTGTGCTTGATCTCCTGGGCGCTGAAGCCCGGCATGCCCTTCTCCAGCACGAAGCCCTGGATGCCGTCGTCGGTCTGCGCCCAGACGATGGCGATGTCGGCGACGTTGCCGTTGGTGATCCACATCTTGGAGCCGTTGATGACCCAATCGCTGCCATCGCGCTTCGCGTTCGTCTTCATGTTGGCCGGATCGGAACCGCCGTGCGGCTCGGTCAGGCCGAAGCAGCCGATCACCTTGCCCGCGGCCATGTCCGGCAACCAGCGCGTGCGCTGTTCCTCGGAGCCGTAGGCGTAGATGGGGTACATGCACAGCGAGGACTGCACGCTGACGAAGCTGCGGATGCCGCGGTCGCCGCGTTCGAGTTCCTGGCAGATCAGGCCGTAGCTGACACCGTTGAGGCCGCCTCCCCCGTACTGCTCGGGCAGGGACGCGCCCAGCAGGCCCAGTTCCGCGATCTCCGGCACCAGTTCCTTCGG
>DATJDY010000381.1:0-3773 GCA_035497155.1 Luteimonas sp. | reverse complement strand
TCGTTCAGCGCCTCCACCGCCATCGCCACGGCGAGGAAGGTCTTGCCGGTGCCGGCGGGGCCGATGCCGAAGTTGATGTCGTGCGTCGCGATCGCGTGCAGGTATTTCGCCTGGTTGCGGCCGCGGCCGCGCACCGTGCCGCGCTTCACGCGGATCGCGACTTCCTGCGGCTCGATGTCCTCGTCGACCGTGCGGTCGACGGCGGCCTCCGACAGGCGCAGGTGGATCGCCGGCTCGTCCAGGGTCTCGCCGGCGGCGTCGCGCCACAGTTCGCGCAGCAGCCTTTCGGCCTTCGCCACCGCGGCTTGCGGCCCGGCAATGCGGAACACGTTGCCGCGATTGCCGATCTCCACGCCCAGGCGCAGCTCGAGCAGGCGCAGGTGGGCGTCGAAGGGGCCGGCGAGGTTGGCGAGGCGCTCGGTGTCCGGCGGGTCGAGCGCGAATTCCGAGGTGGCGGTCTGCGGCATCGTTTCGGCGTGGAGTGGGGCCTCGACGCAGGCCTCGTGGAGCGCAAAGCTTGCGCCCGGCCGGGGATTTTCGCAAAGTGCGGCGACTATCGGGACGGGGAACGGCGATGCGCGGACGATCGATTCTGGCCTCCATGCTGGTGACGGCGCTGTCTGCGGCGGCGGTGGCACCCGCGTTCGCGCAGGAGGCGCAGGCCCGGGCGAAGGCGCCGGCCGTCACGGTGCTGTTCGCGCAACGCATCGACACGATGGACCTCGCCCGGCCGCGCGCCGAAGCGATGGCCTACGACGCCAGCGGCGCGATCCTCGCCCTCGGCGGCCGCGACGAGCTGCTGGCGAAGTATCCCGGCGCCGCGCGCATCGACGCCGGCACCGCCACGGTCGTGCCCGGCCTGATCGACGCGCACGGCCACATGAGCGGCCTCGGCGGCACCTTCCTCACCGCCGACCTGGTCGACACCACGGGCAAGGGCGAAATCATCGAGCGCCTGCGCAAGTTCGCGAAGGACCTGCCACCCGGCGCCTGGCTGATCGGCCGCGGCTGGGACCAGAACGACTGGGTGCAGAAGGACTTCCCGACCGCCGCCGACCTCGACGCCGCGTTCCCGGACCGGCCGGTGTGGCTCGAACGCATCGACGGCCACGCGAGCTGGGCCAACAGCAAGGCGATGGACGCCGCGAAGGTCGAAGGCCACGCCGACTGGCGCCAGGGCGACTGGCAGCCGGACGGCGGGCGCATCGTGCGCGATGCGCGGGGCCGCGCCACCGGCGTTTTCGTCGATGGCGCGCAGAGCGTCATCGGCGACGCGATCCCCGCGCCCGACGATGCGGCGATCGAGCGCATGCTCAAGCTGGCGATGCACGATGCCGTCGCCCACGGCCTGACAGGTGTCCACGACGCCGGCGTCTCGCTGCAGGAGATGCGCGTGTATCAGAAGCTCGCCGATGCCGGCGAGATGCCGATGCGCGTCACCGCCTTCGCCAACGGCGACAACGCGGCGCTGCAGTGGCTGTGCGACAAAGGCCTGTACCAGCATCCCTCGCACCGCCTGAAGATGCGCACGGTGAAGCTGTACATGGACGGCGCGCTCGGCAGTCGCGGCGCCGCGCTGCTGCAGGACTACAGCGACGATCCCGGCAACCGCGGCATCCTGGTGACCGCGCCCGACGAATACGCGGCCACGGTCGCGAAGGCGCACCGCTGCGGCGTGCAGGTCGCGACGCATGCGATCGGCGACCGCGGCAACCGCATCGTGCTCGACACCTACGAAAAGACGCTGGGCGAGGATGCGACCACCACCGACCATCGCTGGCGCGTCGAGCACGCGCAGGTGCTGTCGCCCGAGGACCTGCCGCGGCTCGCCGCACTGCACGTGATCGCGTCGATGCAGCCCACGCACGCCACCAGCGACATGCCCTGGGCGGAAGACCGCCTCGGACCGCACCGCATCAACGGCGCGTACGCCTGGCGCAAGCTGCGCGACAGCGGCGCACGCCTCGCCCTCGGATCGGATTTCCCGGTCGAGTCGGTGGATCCGCGCCTCGGCCTGTATTCGGCCGAGACGCGTACCGACGCTCAGGGCAATCCGCCGGGTGGATGGCAGCCGGAAGACAAGCTCACGCCGTACGAGTCGCTGCGCGGCTTTACCCTGGATGCCGCCTATGCCGGCTTCGCCGAGGATGAAGTCGGCAGCCTCGCGCCGGGCAAGCGCGCCGATTTCGTGATCCTCGCCGGCGATCCGCTCGCCGTGGCGCCCGCAAAGCTGCGCGGGCTGCCCATCGAAGCCACCTACGTCGACGGCAAGGCGGTGTACGAAGCAGCCAGCGGAGGCGCCGCCACGGCGCCGTGACCATGCGCGCGCCCCTGTCCGTGCGGGCGCTGCGGACCGGCATGCTGCTGTCGGTCGTCGGCATGCTGTTGCTGTCGGGCTGCGGCAAGGACGCGCCGCAGGCACTGGGGACGCTCGAATTCGATCGCGTTGCGGTGCCGGCACCCGTCGCCGAACGCATCGTCGCGATCGACGTGCGCGAGGGCGAGCGTGTTGCCGCCGGGCAGGCGCTGCTGCAACTGGAAACCACGCGTACCGCGGCCGCCACCGAGGCAACGCAGGCCGAAGCGCAACGGCAGCAGGCCGCGCTCGCCGAACTGCAGGCGGGTCCGCGCAGCGAGCAGGTCGCGCAGGCGCGTGCGCGACTCGCGGCCGCGCAGGCGCAGGCCCGCGACGCGCAGGCCTATTACGCGCGGCTGCAGCCGCTCGGCGCGCGCCAGCTGGTTGCTGCCGCGGACGTCGACCGCGCCCGCGCCGCCGCCGGCAATGCGCAGGCGCAAGTGCGCGCGGCGCAGGCCGCGCTCGCCGAAATGGAACACGGCACGCGCGCCGAAGACATCGCGCAGGGCGAATCCGCGGTGCGCGCGGCACGGGCGCAAGCCACGGCGCAGCAGGCGACGCTCGACAAGCTCTCGCTGGTCGCGCCGCGCGCCGGCATCGTCGACAGCCTGCCGTATCGGCTCGGCGACCAGGCCCCGGTTGGCGCGCCGCTCGCGATCCTGCTGGTGGGCGACGCGCCGTACGCGCGCGTGTACGTGCCCGAAACGATCCGCGGCAACGTGCGCATCGGGAGCCCCGCGCGCGTGTTCGTCGCGGGGAGCGGCGCAGCGCTGGCGGGCAAGGTGCGGGCGATCCGCACCGAGCCGAGCTTCACGCCGTACTACGCGCTTGTCGGCAAGGACGCGGCGCGCCTGAGCTATCTCGCCGAGATCACGTTGCCCGTCGCAGGCGCCGGCAAGCTTGCGGCAGGCTTGCCGGTGCGGGTCGAGTTCGGGCCGTGAGCGCTTCCGCGCCGCCCGTTGGCGGCGGGGGCGCCTCGCCGGCGATCCACGCGCGCGGCCTGACCCGGCGCTTCGGCGAACTCGTCGCCGTCGACCACGTCGACCTCGACGTGCCGCGCGCCAGCGTCTACGGCTTCCTCGGCCCCAACGGTTCCGGCAAGTCCACGACCATCCGCATGCTGTGCGGCCTGCTGATGCCGACCGAAGGCAGCATCGAGGTACTCGGCCTGCGCATCCCCGAGGAAGCGGAAGCGCTGCGCCGCCGCATCGGCTACATGACGCAGAAGTTCTCGCTCTTCGACGACCTCACGGTGCGCGAGAACCTGGAGTTCCTCGCCGCGGTGCAGGGTGTGCCGAAGGCCGGCGCGAAGGCGCGCGTGGACCAGCTGGTCGCGGAATTCGACTTCGCCGACCGCCAGGGCCAGCTCGCGGGCACGCTCAGCGGCGGCCAGAAGCAGCGGCTCGCGCTCGCGGGC
>DATJDY010000380.1:0-1744 GCA_035497155.1 Luteimonas sp. | reverse complement strand
GCGAACTGCTCGCCGAGGGCGACGTGCTGCTGCGGCTGGGCGCGGCCACTCGGGCGTCGGTCGACGTCGGCACGGATACGGATCGGGGCCCGGGAGCCGATACGGCACGCACCGCCGGCGCCGCGCCGCTGCGCGCCGACCTTCGCGAGTCGATCGAGCGCCACGCGTTCACGCTCGACGCGAACCGCGCCGAAGCGGTCGCCAAACGCCACGCGCTGGGCCTGCGCACCGCGCGCCAGAACATCGCCGACCTGTGCGACGCGGGCAGCTTCATCGAATACGGCGCGCTGGCGGTCGCCGCCCAGCGCCGCCGGCGCGCGCTCATCGATCTGCAGCAGAACACCCCGGCCGACGGCATGGTGACCGGCATCGGCGCCGTCAATGGCGCGTTGTTCGGGCCCGAGCGCGCGCGCTGCGCCGTGCTGGCCTACGACGCGACCGTGCTCGCCGGCACGCAAGGCCTGCGCAACCACCAGAAGACCGATCGCCTGCTCGGCATTGCGCTGCGCAACCAGCTGCCGGTCGTGCTGTTCGCCGAGGGCGGCGGCGGGCGTCCGGGCGACACCGACGCCGCGGTCGTCGCCGGCCTGCACGTGCCCACCTTCGCCAGTTTCGCGCGCCTGAGCGGACAGGTGCCGGTGGTGGGCATCGCCGCCGGGCGCTGCTTCGCCGGCAACGCGGCGCTGCTCGGCTGCTGCGACGTGATCATTGCGACCCGGCGCAGCAACATCGGCATGGGCGGGCCTTTGATGATCGAGGGCGGCGGCCTGGGCGTGTTCGCGCCCGAGCAGATCGGGCCGAGCGCGGTGCAATCGCAAAACGGCGTGATCGACGTGCTGGTCGATGACGAAGCCGCCGCAGTGGCCGCGGCGCGCCAGTACCTGGCGTACTTCCAGGGAGCGACGAGCGGCTGGGCCGCCGCCGACCCGGTCCTTCTACGCGACGCGCTGCCCGAGAACCGCTTGCGCGTCTACGCCATGCGTGACGTGATGCGCGGGGTCGCCGACACCGATTCGCTGCTGGAGCTGCGCGCGGGCTTCGGCCTGGGGATCTTGACCGCGCTGGCGCGCATCGAGGGTCGCCCGGTGGGCCTGTTGGCCAGCAACCCGGCGCACCTGGGTGGCGCGATCGACGCCGACGCGGCCGACAAGGCGGCGCGCTTCATGCAGCTGTGCAACGCCCATGGGCTGGCGCTGGTCTCGCTGGTCGACACGCCCGGCTTCATGGTCGGCCCCGAGGTCGAGACGCGGGCGCAGGTGCGGCATGTGAGCCGCATGTTCGTCGCCGGCGCGCATCTGCGCGTGCCGTTCTTCGCGGTGGTGCTGCGCAAGGGCTACGGGCTGGGTGCGATGGCAATGACGGGCGGCGGCTTCCACGTGCCGGTGGCGACCGTTGCGTGGCCGAGCGGCGAGTTCGGTGCGATGGGGCTGGAGGGCGCGGTGCGGCTGGGCTACCGCAAGGAGCTCGAAGCCGTGCCCGAAGGGCCGCAACGCGAAGCGCTGTACCGTCGCCTCGTCGAAGAGCAGTACGCCCAAGGCCAGGCCGTGAACCTGGCGGCGACGCTGGAGATCGACGCGGTGATCGACCCGGCCGAGACGCGCCAGTGGCTGGCGCGCGGCCTGGCGAGCGCACGGGTGGCGGCGCCGACCGCACGCGGCGTCGATCCGTGGTGAACCTGCCCGCGCCGGTCAGGGCGCGTTGGCGACAACGTTCAGCCGTGCCAGGCGACCTCGGTGACGCCACC
>DATJDY010000379.1:0-2293 GCA_035497155.1 Luteimonas sp. | reverse complement strand
GCGGCATCCCGCTGCAACTCTACTGAGCCGACGGCGCCATCGCATGGCGCGGCAGGTCGATGGTGAAGACGCAGCCATGGCCCGGCTGGTCACGCACGGCCAGGCGCCCGTGGTTGACTTCCACGCTGCGGCGCGAAATGGACAATCCCAGGCCCAGGCCGCTCCTGTCGGCTGCCCCCTGCGCGAACGGCGCGAACAGCGCGGTCGTGTCGCCACCGGGCAAGCCGCCGCATTCGTCCGCGACGTCGATCAGGATGCGATCGTCCGCCGCGTAGGCGCGGAGCGTGACTTCGCTACCTGCCCGGGTGAACTTGAAGGCGTTCTGCAGCAGGTTGCCGACCGCGGAGAACAACAGGTCGCGATCGGCCTCGACCGCAAGCTGCGGATCCACCGTGGCGACGAACAGCGTGCAGCCCTTCACCGCCGCCTCCAGGTCGGCCGAGCCCTTCAGGTCGCCGATGAAATCGGCAAGCGAGAAGCGTTGCGCCTGGAGACCGGCGTCGGCGTGCATGCGGACTTCGGCCAGCGACCTGTCGATCAGGTTGCGCAGGTTGACGAGACTCCGGTCGAGGACCGCACCCGTCGCGCTCGCCAGCCCGACGCCGCCGGTCTTGAGCACCATCAACGCCAGCGTCGCGGTGCCGAGGTGGTTGCGCAATTCATGCGCGAAATGACCCAGGCGCACGTTGAACGCATCGGCCTGGCGGTCGGCGAGCAGCGAGTCGCGCTGTCGCGCGTACTCGGTGATGGCGTTGGCGATGGCGTCGTCGAGGCAGCGATTGAGCGTGCGGAACTCGTCCATCGTGAACGGCACGCCGCTCTCAAGCGCGAGATCGGTGATCGCCTGGCACAGGTCGCCGTAGTCGTGGACCAGTTCCTCGACCGTGAATCCGTTGCGCAACAACTCGCCGCCATGCGCGGTGGCGGACGCGCCCATGGCCGACGACGCGGGCGGGCCCCAATCCTCCGGCCGGGGATCAGCGTCGCCGTCGCGCGCAGCTGAAGCCTGCTCGGTCTGCAGCGTCGTGATCAGCTGGTCGAGGAAGACGGAAATACCATGCTCGAGTTCACGCATCACCGGCCCGGGCAAGGCACGCGCGGCGACCTTGTCCCTGCAGCGATCGACGAGTTCCGCGCGATGGCGTGAGAGAAAGACGTGCAACATGTGTCCCCCCACCATACTCCATCGCGCGCGACCCAATGTGACGGGGATTCGCGCGCCGGGCACTTCACCGTATCGTTCCGGCCGCGACGTTATGGTGGTCGGGCGATGAGGAACCCGCATCCTTCGGTTCCCGGAGAAACACCATGAACAACAACAATAACAACAGCACCGCCAAGACCGACCCGTCCAAGCATGGCCAGTCCACCGTGCAGCCCATCCGCGACGAGCAGGGCAAGCAGGCTTCCGCACCGGGCAAGACCCAGGACGATGCCGACACCGCCAAGCGCGACGCCGGCGGCAAGGACAGCACCAAGACCGCGACGGGCGACAGCGCCAAGTAAGCCCGGTTCGCCAGGGATGGACGAAGACGCCGCCTTCGGGCGGCGTTTTCGTGTGCGTCACGCCATCGCGATCTTCGCGGCTTCCGTGAGCCATTGCATCGCGCCGCGGTACGGCCCCGGCCCGTGGCTGATGCGCGCCACGCCGAGTTCGGCCAGGCGCGCGCGACCCGGGACGCCGGGCATCGCCATCACGTTGACCGGCAGCGGCGACGCTTCGGCGATGCGCGCGATCAGCGCTTCGGCAACGATGCCCGGCACGAACAGGCCGCTCGCGCCCGCATCGGCGTAGGCACGGGCTCGTTCGAGGGCGGCCACCACCATCGCGGCGTCATGCCCGGCCGCCGGCTTCTGGAAGAACACGTCGGTGCGCGCGTTGATGAAGAACGGCAGCCCGGCAGCGTCGGCGGCATCGCGTGCGGCCGCGAGGCGCGCCGCGTGGACCGCGATGTCGCGCAGCGACCCATCGGCCGGGAAGCTGTCCTCGAGGTTGCAGCCGATCGCACCCGCTTCGATCGCGGCAGCGACGGTGGCGGCGACGCTCGCCGGCGGATCGCCGTATCCGCTCTCCAGGTCGATCGTCACCGGCAGCGCGGCCACCGCGTCGACGATGCGTCGCAGGTTGTCCATCGCGAACGCCAAGGGCAGGTGCTCGCCGTCGGCGAAGCCGTTCGCGGCCGCCACCGACCAGCTGCCGGTGGCGATCGCGAGGGCGCCGGCGTCGGCCACCGCGCGCGCACTGCCCGCGTCCCATGCGTTGAACAACACCAGCGGCGCACCGGGCACATGC
>DATJDY010000378.1:0-8368 GCA_035497155.1 Luteimonas sp. | reverse complement strand
GGCGGAAGCGGCCACGCCTTCGGGGCTGGGCATGCCGCAGCTTTTCGCTCTTGCTGGAAGCGGGGAGATTCGCTTGGGGTAGGCGGCGTGACGGCGTGTGTGTGGGCCGAGCGGGCCATGGATGGCCCGCGCCCGCGGAGTGAGTCCTGGACGACTCGTCGACGCGGCGGACCACACTCACGTCGTCGCGTCGCCCAGCCCCGAAGCGACGACCTCAGAACGGCAGGAGCGGGCCGGCGAGCCAGAGCCAGCGGGCGAGCCAGGCGCTGACGAAGGCGATGAGCGCGGTCAGCGGCAGGCCGACGAGCAGGAAGTCGCCGAAGCGGTATTGCCCGGGTCCCAGGATCAGCAGGTTGCCGTGGTGCCCGATCGGGGTCAGGAACGCCACCACCGCGCCGAGCGCCGTGCAGACGACGAACGGCGTCGGCGGCAGGCCGAGCGAACCGGCGAGCGAGATCGCGATCGGCGCGAGCAGCACCGTCGTCGCCGAGTCCGACAGGATCTGGGTGAGCAGCGCCGCTGCGCCGAACAACACCAGCAGCACGCCCAGCGTCGGCCAGTCGGCGACGAAGTGCAGCAGGCCGCGCGCAAGCAGGTCGGCGGTGCCGGTCTGTTCCATCGCGATGCCGAGCGGGATCACGCCGGCGATCATCACGAAGATGCGCACGTCGATCTCGCGATACGCGCGCCCCACGTCGACGCAGCCGGACGCGACCATCGCCACCGCGCCGAGCAGGAAGGCCAGCGGCGCGGGCAGCCATTCGGTGGCGGCGGCCAGCACCGTGGCCATCAGGATCGCGAGCGCCAGCGGCGCGCGCAGGCGGCGCTTGGCCTCGCCGGCGAAGGGCACCAGCATGAGGAAACCATGGTGCGCTGCGAGGTCGCCGAACTGCGCGGGCTTGCCCCACAACACGAGCACGTCGCCCTCGCGCAGGCGCGCATCCGACAGGCGTTCGGCCATGTCGCCGTCGCGGCGCCACAGCCCGAGCACCAGCGCATCGATCTGGCGCGAGAAATCCAGTTCGCGGATCGAGCGGCCGATGAACTCCGAACCCGGCGCGACCACCGCCTGCACCAGCTGCAGTTCGCCGTCGCCGAGCTTGCCGCCGTAGCGCGAGATCGCGTTGAGGTCGATGCCGGGATCGTCGTGCAGCGACAGCAGTTCGTCGGCGGCGGCCTCGACCAGCAGCACGTCGCCGGCCAGCAGCGGGCTCGACGGGCCGAGGTCGTCGCGGCGCTTGCCGTCGCGCAGCCAGCCGCGCAGGCGGAACTTGTCGCCCAGCGACTTCTGCAGTTCCTCCAGCGGCCGCGTGTTCCAGCGCGAGCCTTCCGGCACCAGCAGTTCGGTGCGGTAGCGCTCCAGGCGCAGGTAGTCTTCCTCGCCGCCGGCGCCGCTGCGGCGCGGCAGCAGCCAGCGCGCGACCTGCATGTAGGCGATGCCGACGACGACGAGCGCGATGCCGATCGGCGTGATCGAGAAGATGCCGAGCCCCTGGGCGCCGGGCGTGCGCTCGAGCATGTCGCTGGCGAGCAGGAAGGCCGGCGCGCTGACCAGGGTGAGGGTGGTGCCGAGCGAGGCGGCGAGCGACATCGGCATCAGCAGTCGCGACGCCGGCAGGTTCCGTTCGCGCGCATAGCGCTGCAGGATCGGCAGCATCATCGCGGTGACCATGACGTGGTGGGTGAACGCGGACAGCGCCGCCACCGCCGGCATCACCACGCCGACCGCGCGCGCCTCGCTGCGCCCTGCCGCCCGCCCGATCCACTGGCCGATGCGCTCGGTGATGCCGGTCGCGGCCAGGCCGCCGGAAATCACGAACACCGCGGCGACGATGATCGCCGGTTCGCTCGCGAAGCCGGACAGCGCCTGGTGCGGATCGAGCACCCCGGTCAGCACCATCGCCAGCAACAGCAGCATCGCGGTCACGTCCACCCGCAGCCGTTCGCTCACGAACAGGTACAGGCCGGCCGCCAGGATCAGCAGGAACAGGGTCTGGTCGATGGACACGGGTGCATTGTGCGGCATCGCCGTGACGGCCGTTTATCCGCCCTGCACGTTCGCGGCCGGTCGCGCAGGCATACTCCTGCGATGCCGCACGAGGATTCCCCAGTGCCATCGCCGGGCCCGCATGGCGCCGCCGCCGAGCTGGCCGCGCTGCGCGAGGCGCTCGCCGCGAGCCAGGCCCGGGTCCGCGCGCTGGTCGCCCAGCAGGAGGCGATGGCCTACGGCATCTCGCACGACCTGCGCTCGCCACTGCGCACGATCGACGCTTATTCGGCCATGCTCGAACGCGAAGCCGGCGCCGCGCTCGACGATGCCGGCCGCGACCGCATCGCCCGGATCCGGGCGGCGGCCACGCGCATGGGCGGCCTGCTCGAGGCGCTGCTCGACTACTCGCGCGTCGATCGCGGCGACCTGGCACGCGCGCCCGTGGACCTGGGCCTGTTCGCGGACCTGGCGCTGGCGGAACTGCGGGAAGTCGACCCGGCCAGACGCGTCCACGCCACGATCGCACCGGGCCTGGTCGCGATCGGCGACGAACGCATGCTGCGCATGCTCATGACCCAGCTGGTGCGCAACGCCTGGAACTTCTCGGGGGGCGAGGTCGAGCTGGACATGCGCGGCGCCCGCGAGGGCGATGTACTGAGGGTGTCGTTGCGCGATGCCGGCAGCGGCTTCGACCCGCAATACGCCAGGCGCATCTTCGAACCGTTCCAGCGCGCGCACCTGCCCGAACAAGGCGCCGGGCACGGACTGGGACTCGCCATCGCCGCGCGCATCGCCGAACGCCACGGTGGCCGCCTGCACGCGGAGTCCACGCCGGGAAGCGGCAGCATCTTCCACGTCGAGCTGCCGGCCGCCGCATGAGCCGCACGCCATGAGCCACAAGGAAATCCTGCTCGTCGAGGACAATCCCGACGACGTCGAGCTGACCCGCATCGCCTTCGACGAAGCGAAGGTCGCCAACCGCCTCGTCGTGGTGCGCGATGGCGCCGAAGCGCTCGACTACCTGTTCGCGCGCGGCGCGCATGCCGGGCGCGACCCCGACGACCTGCCGTCGATCGTGCTGCTCGACCTGAACCTGCCGCGCGTCGACGGCCGCGAAGTGCTGCAGGCGATCCGCGAGGATCCGCGCACGCGCAGCCTGCCTGTCGTGGTGCTGACCACCAGCACCGAACCCTTCGACCTGGAATCGGCGTACGCGCTCGGCGTGAACAGCTACATCCAGAAGCCCGTCGATTTCGAGCGCTTCGTCTGGGCCGTCAAGCAGGTCGGCCTCTACTGGCTCGTCCTCAACCAGCCCCGCGAGCCCTGAAAAGCGTTTGCCTAAAGCGCTTTTCAGCGCGCGTCGTGGCGGGCGTGATAGGCGACGGCGGCGGCGACTTCGTCGCGGGAGCCGAGGAAGACGGGGACGCGCTGGTGCAGCGACGTCGGCTGGACCTCGAGCATGCGCTGGCGGCCGGTGCTGGCGGCGCCGCCGGCCTGTTCGACCAGGAACGCCATCGGGTTGGCCTCGTACATCAGCCGCAGCTTGCCGCCCTTCGGCGCGCACTTGCTGTCGAGCGGGTAGCTGAAGATGCCGCCGCGGGTGAGGATGCGATGCACGTCCGCGACCATCGACGCGACCCAGCGCATGTTGAAGTCCTTGCCGCGCGGGCCTCCCGTGCCGGCCAGCAGGTCGGCGACGTAGGCCTGCATCGGCGGCTCCCAGAAGCGCTGGTTCGACATGTTGACCGCGAATTCCTTCGTCTCCTCCGGAATGCGCATGCCGCGCACGGTCATGACGAAGCCGCCGACCTCGCGGTCCAGGGTGAACGCGTGCGTGCCGTTGCCGACGGTCAGCACCAGCGTGGTCTGCGGCCCGTACACGCAATAGCCGGCAGCGACCTGCGCCGTCCCCGGCTGCAGGTAGTGTTCGTCGGCGGGCGAGGTCACGCCTTCCGGGCAGCGCAGCACCGAGAAGATCGTGCCGACGGACACGTTGACGTCGATGTTGGACGAGCCGTCGAGCGGATCGAACAGCAGCAGGTAGTTGCCGCGCGGATAGACGTCGGGGATCGGCTGCGAGTGGTCCATTTCCTCCGACGCGAGGCCGGCGAGGTGGCCGCCCCAGGCGTTGGCTTCCATCAGGATCTCGTTGCTCAGCACGTCGAGCTTCTTCTGCGCCTCGCCCTGCACGTTGATGCTGGCCTCGCCCGCGGTGCCGGCATCGCCGAGCACGCCGCCGAGCGCGCCCTTGCCGACGGCGATCGAGATGCGCTTGCAGGCGCGCGCGACGACCTCGATCAGCAGGCGCAGGTCCGGGCCGATGCGGCCGGCGCGCTGCTCCTCGATCAGGAAGCGCGTCAGGGAAGCGTGGGAGGCAAGGCCGGGCTGGGCGTCGGGCATGGCAACGGACGGTCGTGGCGACCGCTCATTGTCGCATCGAAGCGACACTGCATCGAAACGCGGCGCGGCCTCAGGCGGCGGGGCGCAGCCGGCCGTTCGCGAGCCGGCGGAGCAGCGCGGCCAGGCGCTCGCGCGCCATGCCCAGCATCATCAGCGGCGCTTCGGGCTCGGCGGCATTCATGACCCGCTCGGCGGCCTCCATCGCATCCTCGGCCACGCTGAAGTCGTCGGGCCCGAGCACTGCGCGCAGGCTGCGCAGGTGCGCGCCCATGCGGCGCTCGAAGTTCGGCCCGTAACCTTCGCCGGCGCGGCGCACGGCTTCGTCCAGGGTGGCTTCGATGCGCTCGAGTTCGAGCAGCAGTTCGTCGGCGGCAATGTCCATGCGGGTGGCGGTATCCATGTGGGCAGCGTGGGCAGCGTGGGCCGTACGGGTCGCAGGGGATGAGAGGCCGCGCGGCGCCGGCGATGGTGCCGGTCCGCGAGGTCGGGGAATGATCCGGGGCGGATCGTGACTGTCGGGTGTACGGGAGAACCGGGGGGAGCGGTCCCCGTTCAGTTATCCCCGCCGCGCGTCCAGCCTTCGCCGCTGCCGCGCGCATACACGCGGTCGGCGTCCAGCACCGCGTCCGCCGGCAGCGAATCGCCGTGGGCCAGGCGCGCGTACATCGGCGCGAAGTCGCGCGACGTCTCCTCCATCAACTGCTCGAAGCTGTCGATGACGAAATAGGTCTGCTGGTAGGTGTCGATGCGATAGCGCGTGCGCATCACCCGCTCCAGGTCGAAGCCGATGCGGTTGGGCGCCGCGCTGTCGAGGCTGTGCACGCTTTCGCCGCTCGACGACACGATGCCGCTGCCGTAGATGCGCAGGCCGGCCGGTTCCCGGATCAGGCCGAATTCGACCGTGTACCAGTACAGCCGCGCCAGGTGCTGCATCGCCGCCGCGCCGAGGCCCTGCGCCTTGATGCCGCCGCGCCCGTACGCCTCCATGTAGTCGGCGAACACCGGGTTCATCAGCAGCGGGACGTGGCCGAACAGGTCGTGGAAGAGGTCCGGCTCCTCGATGTAGTCGAACTGGTCCGGGCGCCGGATCCACCAGGTCACCGGGAAGCGGCGGTTGGCCAGATGGGTGAAGAAGTCGAGCTCGGGCAGCAGGCCCTCGACGCCGACCAGCTGCCAGCCGGTCGCTTCGCCGAGCACCTTGTTGAGGTCGTCGAAGCGCGGGATGCGGTCGGGCGTGAGGCCCATCTCCGCCTGCGCGCGCAGGAAGGCCTCGCTGGCGCGGCCGACCAGCAACTCGCGCTGGCGCGCGTACAGCCGCTTCCAGACGTCGTGGTCGGTCTCGGTATAGCCGTCCCACGGCTGGGTGACCACGCCGGTCGCGTAGACCGGGATCTTGCCGCGGTCGGTCTGGACGTTCTCGAGGCGGCGCGGCTGGCTCATGCCTTCGACTTTAGCGGCCCGGCGGCGCAACGGGGTTGCAAAATTGCAGGAATCGGGCCTTTATACGCAACAGGATTGCGAGGATTTGCCTGGGAGCGCACGGAATGGAGGCATCCGACCTCGATCGCATCGATCTGTTGCTGCTGGCCGAGCTGCAGCGCGACGGGCGTGTCCCGAACGCCGAGCTGGCAGAGCGCGTCCACCTTTCGGCTTCGGCCTGCCTGCGCCGGGTCCAGCGCCTCGAACGCGACGGCGTGATCGCCGGCTACCGGGCCGAGCTCGATTCCGCGCACCTCGGGCTGGGCCTGCAAGCCTTCGTGCGGGTGC
This sequence comes from Luteimonas sp., assembly GCA_035497155.1. GTDB lineage: Bacteria > Pseudomonadota > Gammaproteobacteria > Xanthomonadales > Xanthomonadaceae > Cognatiluteimonas. Next base: position 2,211 of record DATJDY010000378.1, on the reverse strand, counting down.
AGCTGCGCCAGCACGATTCGCAGACCGTCGAGGCCTTCGCCCGCAGCGTCAACGAGTGGGATGAAGTGGTCGCTTGCAACGCGCTCACCGGCGACATGGATTACCTGCTGCAGGTGATGGTGCGCGACCTCGACCATTTCTCGCGCTTCCTGCTCGACCGGCTGCTCGGCCAGGCCGGGGTCGAGGACGTGAACTCGAGCTTCGTGCTGCGCACGGTCAAGCCGATGCGCGGGCTGCCGCTGCCGCAGGCCTAGGACGCGTCGCGCGGGCGGGCGATGGGTTCGGGCACTGCGGCGTGCTCCAGGAGGGCATCGTCCTCGCCGGGGTCCGCCTCCAGTTCCCAGCTGTAGCGCTTGCGTGGCGGCAGCGGGTCGCTGCGCCGGAACAGCCAGGCCGCGACGAGGCCCGCCACCGCACCGCCCAGGTGCGCCTGCCACGACACGCCCGGCTCGTGCGGCAACACCGTCAGCAACATGCCGCCGTAGAACATGAAGGCGATCATGCCCGCGGCCACCGCGGCACGGTCGCGGCGCAGCAGGCCGAGCCCGAAGATCAGGAAGCCGAGCCCGTGTGCGACGCCGCTCGCGCCCAGGTGCAGGCTGCCCGGCGTGCCCAGCAGCCATGCGCCCAGCCCCGAGCCGACCCAGAGCAGCGGCAGCGCGCGCACCGACGCGCGTGGATAGACGGTGCCGGCGAGCGTGCCGAGCACCAGCAGCGAAATCGCGTTGGCGGCAACATGGCCCGGCGAGCCGTGCAGCAGCGGCGCGGCGAGCAGGCCCCACAGGCCGTGCGCCTGCAGGGGCGCGATCGCGAGCGGGCGCCAGTCGAAATTCTGCTGCGCGACGAAGGCCACCAGCACCAGCAGCACCGCGGCGAGGCTTGCATTGAGCGCGCGGCGGATCCGCGCGGCGTCGGCGCGACGCTGGCCGGGGCTGTCGGGGGGCGTTTCGTGGGTCGGCAGGTCCATGTCCCAGAGGTGGCGCCGCCGTGCGGGTTTGCAAGGCCTGCGGCGGAGACGCGCCGTGGAAGCCCCGCGACGCCGGGACGGCGATAATGGCGGGATGACCACCGCCGCGAACAACCCGATCGTCCGCCTGCGCAATCCCTGGCGCTCCACCCATCCCTGGGTCTTCCAGAAGGTCGTGGACAAGCCCGCGCAGAAGCCGAAGCCCGGCAGCCTGGTGGACATCGTCGGCGTGGATGGCGAATGGATCGGGCGCGGCTTCTACAACGGCCATTCGCGGATCGCGCTGCGCATCCTGGAAACCGACCAGGACGTGGCGGTCGACGCGGCGTGGTTCGCGCGGAAGATCGCGGAGGCCGTCGCGCTGCGCCGCGAGGCGCTGCAGCTCGACGGCATCAGCGATGCGTGGCGCGTCGTGCATTCCGAAGGCGATGGGCTGTCGGGCCTGGTCGTCGACCGTTACGCCGACCTGCTGGTGGTCGAGTTCTTCAGCGCGGGCATGTTCCGCCATCGCGAATGGATCTACGAGGCGCTGCGCGCGGAGTTCCCGGGCTGCCGCTTCCACTCGTTCGCGGACGAACACGTGCAGAAGCAGGAGTCGTTCGACTTCCGCGGCAGCGAGCCGGCGGCACCGGCGATCGTGACCGAGCACGGCATCCGCTTCCGCGCCGACCCCGCGGGCGCGCACAAGACCGGCTTCTTCGCGGACCAGCGCGACAACCGGCAGTGGCTGTCGCAGCACGTCGCCGGGCGCAGCCTGCTCGACCTGTGCTGCAACACCGGCGGCTTCGGCGTGTACGCGGCGGTGCGCGGCGCGCGCGAAGTGGTCGGCATCGACATCGACGAGGACGTGCTGGAGATCGCGCGCGGCAACGCGAAGCTCAATGCGGCCGCGGGCGGGGTGAAGCCGCGCTTCGTGCAGGCCGACATCTTCCCGTGGCTGCGCGATGCGGCCGCGCGCGGCGAAAGGTACGACGTGGTCGTGCTCGATCCGGCGAAGATGACACGCGACCGCGACCAGGTGATCCCGGCGCTGAAGAAGTACCTCGACATGAACAAGCTCGCGCTGGGCGTGGTCGCGCCGGGCGGGCTGTTCGCGACGTTCTCGTGCACCGGGCTGGTGAGCGAGGGGGAGTTCCTCGGCGTGCTGCGGCGCGCGGCGTTCTATTCGGGCCGCACGATCCAGGTGCTCAAGGTCGCGGGCGCGGGGCCGGACCATCCGTTCCTGGCCAGCGTGCCGGAATCGC
>DATJDY010000377.1:0-2810 GCA_035497155.1 Luteimonas sp. | reverse complement strand
TTCGTGCGCCGCTTCGGCAGCCAGATCTATTACGGCGATCCCGCGCAGCCGGCGCTGCTGCGCGCGGCCGGCGCCGGCGGCGTGCGCGTGTTCGTGATCGCGGTCGAGGACGTCGAGGCGAACCTGCAGGCGGTGCGCACGGTGCGGCGGCTCTATCCCGACGCGACGGTGTTCGCGCGCGCCCGCAACCGCCGGCATGCCTGGGAATTGATGGACCTCGGCGTCGAGGTCATCCGCGAGACGTTCTTCTCGAGCCTGAAGATGGGCGAGCGGGTGCTGGTCGCGCTGGGCGAACGCGAGGAGGTCGCGGCGCGCCGCGCCGAGCGCTTCCGCGAGCACGACGAGGCACTGCTGCGCGCGCAGCACCAGGTGTACGACGACGAAGTGGCGCTGATCCAGACCTCGCAGGAAGCGCGGCGCGACCTGGAGGAACTGTTCGCGGCGGATCGCGGCGAGGGCGTGCTCGGCGGGATGGTGGAGAAGCGCGACGCTACGACGTAGGCGGCGGGCGCAGGAAGCGGGCGAGCGAAGCGCCGCCCGGCTGCGCGGGCGCGTATTCGCCGGCGACATCCACGAAGCCGCGCATCACCGCGACTTCGCGCGGCGTGCGGTTCAGCCCGTCGCGCAGGCCCGGGTCGCAGCCCGCGCGCAGCAGCCGCTGGGTCACGCGCAGCAGGCCATGCAACGCGGCGAGGTGCAGCGGGCCGAAGCCGCGCTGGTCCTGCACGTCGAGCGCGACGTCCTCGTCGAGCAGCCGCTCGATCGCGGCATGGACCACGTCCTCGTCGCAGGCGGTGCCGGGTTCGGCGCGCGATCCGAGCAACAGCAGCAGCGGCGTGACAGGGCCGGCGCGCGCATCGGGTTCGGCGCCGGCGAGCAGCAGCGTGTCGAGCAGGGCGAGCACGCGCGGCTTCTCGCGCGCGGTGAACGCGAACAGGACCGCGCAATGCAGCGGGGTCAGGCCTTGCGCGTCGCAGGCATGGACGTCGGCACCGGCCTGGAGCAGGCGCGCGACGAGATCGGGCAGGCCGAGCGCGGCGGCGAGCATGAGCACGGTGACTTCGCCGGGCAGGCGTTGCTCGAGGCCGGCGCCCGCGCCGAGCAGGCGGTCGACGATCGCGGCGTGGCGCATGCTCACCGCGGCCGACAGCGGCGTCGCGCCGGTCTGCGCTGCCAGGCGCGGATCGGCGCCGCGATCGAGCAGCAGCTCGACGCATTCGCGGTGGCCGCCGCCGGCGGCGCGCAGCAGCGCCGTGCAGCCCTGCGCATCCGCGGCGTCGATCGGGAAACCGAGGTCCAGCAGGCGCCGCACGGCCCCCGAATCGCCCACGATCGCGGCCGCCGGCAGGTCGGCGGGCTGCAGCTTGCGCTGCGGCAGCGGCCAGCCATGCCATTCCAGCCAGTCGACGAGGTCGCGGCGGCCGCTCGACAAGGCGACGCCGAGCGGCGTCTGGCCATCGGGCGCGCGCGCGTCGGGCGCGGCGCCGTGGCGCACCAGCAGCTTCAGCGCGGGCTCGCGGCCGAGCGCCGCGGCGAGGTGCAGCGGCGTCATGCCGTGCGCGTCGCGCGCGGCGGTGTCGGCGCCGGCGTCGAGCAACCGTTCGCACAACCGCAGCCAGCCAAGCCGCACCGCGAGCGCCAGTGGCGGATTGCCGGCGCGGGACGTGCCGAAGGGATCCGCGCCGCGCTCGCACAGGGCCAGCGCGAAGGATTCGCACGCCTCGCGCGCGCCGTCGTGGCCCTCGGCGGCGCACGCCTCGAGGAAAAGCGCCAGGCCGCCTGCACCCGCGGGGGAGCGCGCGGCGTCGAGCAAGGGTGCGAGTTCGACGATGCCGCCGGACCCCTGCGCGAGCAGCGCGAAGAGGCGACTGTCGGCAAGGCCTTCGCGCGCTTCCACGTCCGGCGCGGGAGGCGCTTCGACCTGGGCAACGTCGTCGTCGGCTACCGCTCCGGAAGCCTGTTCCGTTCCCGGCGCCGCATCGTCGTCGGCGAGCGCGGCGGGCAGCGGATGCGAAGGATCGAGCACCGCGACCAGCGACCAGCGCCCCGCCTGCACGGCGTGGTCCAGCGCGCGGCGGCCCTCGCGGTCGACCAGCGACGGATCGGCGCCGAGCGCGAGCAGCCGGCGCACGAGTTCCGGGGAAGGCGTGGACGCGACGCAGGCCAGCACGAGCGCGCCATGGCCGTCGACGTCCACTGCATGCACGTCGGCGCCCGCCGCTGCGAGCACATCGGCGGCAACGGCGCTGCCGCCGCGCGCGGCGGCGAGCAATGGCGTGCGGCCGCGGCCGTCGCGCGCATGCACGTCGGCATGTGCGGCGAGCAGCGCGGCGATGATTTCGGCGTGGCCGCGGAACGCGGCTTCGTGCAGCGCGCTGCGGCCCTGCAGGTCGCGCGCATCCACGCGCGCCTTGTGCTTGAGCAGCAGCTGCACGCCGGCCGCGTCGTCGTCCTCCGCGCCGGCGGCGGCGAGCAGCGCGGGCGTCGCGCCATCGGCCTGGACCACGGCCCCACGCTCGAGCAGGAAGCGCGCGAGGCGCCAGTTGCCTGCGGCGCAAGCGACGCCGAGCGGGGTCAGGCCGTCGTTGTTGCGGACCTCGAGTTCGGCGGCGGCGTCGCGCAGCAGCGCGGCCACGCCCGGGTCGGAACTGCGCGCCGCATGGTGCAGCGGCGTGTTGCCCTCGAGGTCGCGCACGCGCGGATCGGCGCCGTTGGCGAGCAGCGTCATCACCGCCTCGGGGCGGCCATGCCAGCTGTCGCGGGTCGCCGCGAGCAACGGCGTCATGCCGGCGTACATGGCGTTGAGGTCC
>DATJDY010000376.1:0-12887 GCA_035497155.1 Luteimonas sp. | reverse complement strand
CGCGGAAGGCCTGCTGCATCGGTTCGCCCCAGCGCTCGCGGAATGCGCGCGGGTACAGCCGCAGCGCGAACGCGTACGCGGCGTCGATGCGGTCCCAGGCGCGGGTGTCGCGCTTCATGCGCGCAGGCCCGCGCGCAGCCGGTCGTGCGCGAAATCGACGAGGCGGCGCAGGCGCGCGGTTTCGGCGGCGATGGCACTCCGACCGGTACCGGTGATGCGGTAGTAGCGGCGGCGCTCGTCGACCGCGGGGTCGTCGCGCTCGCCGGCTTCCTCGACCAGGCCGGACTCGAGCAGGCGCTTGAGCGCGCCGTACAGCGTGCCGGGACCCATGCGTAGGGTGCCGTCGGTGATGCGTTCGACGTCCTGCATGATCGCGTAACCGTGGCGCTCGCCCTGCAGCAGGGCCAGCAGCACGTGGTGCAGGGCCGGCGTCAGCGGCGCGGGTTCGGTGCCGGGCTTCGGTGGCATGGCGGCGTCTCTATATCGGTTGCGGATATATATATCCATAACCGATATAGAGCGCAAGCCCCCCACGCATTTGTGATCGGCGATCGTCGGCGAGCCCCCTTCGCCGGTCAGTCTGGCGACGCGGGGTAGCGGACGGCGACGTGCCGCCGCAGGCGCTCCGCGGCGGTCGCCATGTCGGCGGCCAGGGACGGGGCGGCGCGCCAGTCCGCGGCCCGGGCCGCCTGTTCCAGCACCTCGGCGCACTGGGCGAGTTCGAGCGCACCGATGATCCGCGAGGCGCCCTTCACCTTGTGCGCCTGGCGGGCGAGCGCATCGAAGTCGCCCGCATCGCGCGCGGCGTCGGCCACGGCCAGGTCCTCGCCGGTGCTGGAGAGGAAGTCGCCGAGCAGCGAGCGCGCGTCAGCGGCGTTGCCGCGGGTGAGCGCGTCGACGACGCCGGGATCCAGCGGCGGCGGATGGTCGAGCTGCGGGAACGCCTCCGAAGCCCAGGGGGCCGCGAGTGCCGCCCCTTCCGCCATGCCGGCGCCCGCGCGCGCGTCCGGTGCAGCATCGACGGCCGCCGCGTGCGGCAGCCAGCGTCCGAGCGTGGCGGCGAGCGACGCGATGGAGACCGGCTTGGCGAGGTAATCGTCCATGCCCGCGGCGAGGCAACGCTCGGCCTCGCCTTTCAGCGCGGACGCGGTGAGCGCGACGATCGGCGTGCGTGCGGCGCCACCGGTGGCCGCCGCGCGCGCCGCTTCCTCCGCGCGGATGCGACGCGCGAGTTCGTAGCCGTCCATGCGCGGCATGTGCACGTCGGACAGCAGCAACGCGTGGCGGCCGCTGCGCCACATCTCCAGGGCCTCGACGCCATCGTTGGCGGCCTCGCTGGCGAAACCGGCAAGCGCGAGCTGGCGCGCGATGACGAGGCGGTTGGTCGGATGGTCGTCGACGAGCAGCACCAGCGTGCCTTCGCGCGCGGCCTCGTCGACGCCGGGCAGGCTGCGCAACGCGAAGTCGCCCGACGCCCCGGGCGCCTCCGGTTCCGGCGCCACGTCCGACAGCAGCGCACGCGGGAGCGGCACCGAAAGGCGCATCGTCGTGCCGAGGCCCGGCACGCTTTCCATCGACACTTCGCCGCCCATCAGCTCCGCCAGCCGCCGGCAGATCGCCAGCCCCAGGCCGGTGCCGCCGAAGCGTCGCGTGGTGTCGGCATCGGCCTGTGCGAACGGCTGGAACAGCCGCGCCTGCGCCTCCGCCGGGATGCCGATGCCGCTGTCGGCGACGCTGAAGACGAGGCGGTCGCGCAGGCCGCCGGCGCCGTCGTCCTCGCTGGCTTGCCAGTCCAGCCTCACGTGGATGCGGCCGCGCTCGGTGAACTTGATCGCGTTCGACAGGAAGTTCGACAACACCTGCCGCAGCCGCAGCGCGTCGACGCGATAGGCGGGCGCGATGCGCTCGTCGATCGTGCATTGCAGCGCCAGCCCCTTGCTCGACGCGGAACCGCCGAAGTTGGCCACCGCGCCCTGCACTACGCGCTCCAGTCGCGCCGGCGCCGGCTGCAGTTCCAGGCGGCCGGCTTCGATCTTCGAGAAATCGAGGATGTCGCCGATGATCTGCAGCAGCGACTGCGCCGACGATTGCACGACGTTGAGCGCGCGCCGCTGGTCGGCGTCGAGCCGCGTGTGCGCGAGCACCTCGACCATGCCGGTGACGCCGATCATCGGCGTGCGGATCTCGTGGCTCATCGCGGCGAGGAACGCGCTCTTGGCGTGGTTGGCCTCGTGCGCGCGCGCCTCGCTGAGGCGCAACTCGGCCTGCAGGTAGCGGATCTGGCGGATGTCGCCGGCGATGACGAGCATGCCCGACGGCTGCCCGTCGGGGCCGTAGGTCAGGCCCAGCGACAGCAGCACCGGCACCCTGCGCCCGTGCGCGTCGAGCATCTCCGCCTCGGCGGTGGGCACGCCGAGTTCCGCGGCCGCGCGCAGCGCGCGCCAGTCGGCCGGCACTTCGCGGCCGGTCTCGGCGGCGATGCCGGCGGCGAAGTGGCGGAACTGCTCCGGCGCGATCATGAAAGGCGCATCGCCGGGACGCGGATCGTCCACGGACGCCGCGCGACGGCCGAGGATGTCCCCGGCGCGATGCCCGAGCAGCTGCTCGGCGGCCTGGTTGAACAGCGTGTAGCGGCCCTGGTCGTCGGTGCCGATGATCGCCACCGGCGCGAGCTCGACCATCGTGCGCAGGAAGCCTTCGCGCTGCTCGAGCTCGCCGCGCACCGCCTCGTTGCGCTGCAGCTGCTGGGTGAGTTCGGACTCCACCGCCAGCACGTCGGTGCGCATCTCGACGAAGGCATCCATCACCTCGCCCAGCTCGCCGATCGGCCGTCGCGACGGCAGCGCGACCCGGTCGTGCGCGCGCAGCTGCTTCGCCAGGCGGGTGAGCGCGCCGATGCCGCGATAGGCGTTGCTGAGGATGCTGCGGCCGGCCATCGCCGCGACGAAGAACGCGAGCAGCGCCAGCCCGATCCGCAACGCGCTGGTGTTCCAGCCGCGGCGCACGTCGGCGCGCACCAGGTCCTGCGCCTCGACCATCGCCATGTCGCCGAGGCGGCGCGCGCTGCCGAGCACGGGGTCGACCGCCGGATACAGTTCGGTGTCGGCGAAGCGACCGAGCGCGACGATGTCGCGGCGCACGAGGATCCCCCGCAGGTTCGCCACCGCCGCATCGGCACGCGCCCGCGCACGATCGGCCTGCACGAACAGCGCGCGCTGGCCGCCGTCGTGCGGCATCGCTTCCAGTTGCGTCCACTCGCGCGCGATCGCGGCCTGCGCCTCGTCCACCGCGCGCACGCCATCGGGCCAGTCCACGAGGTTGTTGCGCACCTTGAACGTGGTGTCGACGATGCCGCGCGAATAGCCGTCGGACACCGCCTTCAGCGCGCGCATGCGTTCCAGCGGCCGCTCCTGCAGGCGTTCCAGCGACTGCCGCGCCTGGTACTGCGCGTATTCGTCGATCACGATGACCGTCGCGCCGCACCCCAGCAGGAAGGCGAACAGCGCCAGCAACTGCCGGCGGATGCTTTGCGCGGGCGTCGCCGGCGCCACGCCGGCTCAGGCTTCCGGGCGGCGCCAGCGCGCGACCGCGGCGCCGAGGTCTTCGCCGGGGACCGGCCCCGCGATCAGGAAGCCCTGGGCGACCCCGCAGCCCATCTCCGCCAGCATCTGCCAGTCCTCGACGGTTTCCACGCCTTCGGCCACCACTTCGAGCTGCAGCTTGCGCGCGAGGTCGAGGCTGGCCTCGATCACCGCGCGCTTGCGCGGCTCGGTGCTCGCGCCCGACACGAAATCCTGGTCGATCTTCATTTCGGTGAAGGGGATCTGCGACAGCTGCGCCAGCGAGGAATAGCCGGTGCCGAAATCGTCGATGGACAGGCCGAAGCCTTTCAGCCGCAACCGCGCGAGCACGCCGAGCCCGCGCGCGGCATCGGTGACCACCGAGCCTTCGGTGATCTCGAGCATCACGTTCGACGGATCCACGCCGTGGTCCTGCACGATCTGCTGGTAGTGGTCGGCGGCGCCCGGATCGGCGAGCGTCGACGGCGAGACGTTCACCGAGACGTGCAGGCGCAGGCCATCGTCTTCCCAGCGCTTCTTCCAGCGCACGGCCTGCTCGAGCATCAGGTCGGTCAGCTGCTGTGCGTAGCCCTCCTGTTCGAGCAGCGGCACGAAGTGGCCGGCGCGCACCACGCGCCCGTCGGCACGACGCAGGCGCGCGAGCGCTTCGACCGCGATGACCTTGCCGTTGAGGAATTCGACCTGCGGCTGGAACCACGGCAGCAGCAGGCCCCGGCGCAGCGCATCGCGCGCCTCGTCGAGGGTCACGTCCTCCGCTTCGTCCGCGGCCTCGCCATGCAGCGACGCGTCGTACGCCGCGAGCAAGCCGCGCAGCCGCTCGGCGGTGAGCGGCTTCTCGACGCTGCCGAGCACGCGCAGGCCGTAGGCACGGGCCATCGTCTGCACGGTGTTGAGCAGGGCCGGATCCAGCGCGCTGACCAGGGCGATGCCGCGCGCGAGCCGCGACTGGGCGACGTGGCCGATGAACTCGACGCCGTCCATGCCGGGCATGTCCAGGTCCACGAGCACGACGTCCGGCGGCTCCGACAGGCGCTGCAGCAGGTCGAGCGCCGACTGGCCGTCCGCGGCCTCGAGGGCATCGTGGATCCCGAGTTCTTCCAGCAGCCTCAGCGCCATCCTGCGCTGGAAACCGTGGTCTTCCACCACCATGACCCGGAGGTCGGCAAGGCTCATCGCATTCCCCTGGTGCCGCATCCCTTCCCCCGGGAGCGTACACCTGGCGGGCTACAATTTGGCATGACCAGCACCGCAGAACTCAGTTCCCCCGCGTCCGCCGGCACCGGCCTGACCCGGGGCGTCGTGGATCCGGACTACACCCTGGACCACAAGTACAGCCGCGAGTCCGGCCGCATCTACCTTTCCGGCGTGCAGGCGCTGGTGCGGCTGCCGCTGATGCAGAAGCTGCGCGACGCGGCGGCGGGTTTGCACACGGCGGGCTTCGTCAGCGGCTATCGAGGCTCGCCGCTCGGCGGCTTCGACCTGGAGCTGTGGCGCGCGCGCAAGCACCTCGAGTCGGCGGGCGTGAAGTTCACCCCGGGCCTCAACGAGGACCTGGGCGCGACGATGGTGTGGGGCACGCAGCAGGTCGGCCTGTTCCCGGGCGCGAAGCACGACGGCGTGTTCGGCATGTGGTACGGCAAGGGCCCGGGCGTGGACCGCTGCGGCGACGTGTTCAAGCACGCCAACGCCGCCGGCACCTCGAAGCACGGCGGCGTGCTCGCGCTGGCCGCCGACGACCATGCCTGCCGCTCGTCGACGCTGCCGCATGGTTCCGAAGGCGAATTCGTCTCCGCGCTGATGCCGGTGCTCAACCCGGCCGGCGTGCAGGACATCCTCGAGATGGGCCTGCTCGGCTGGGCGATGTCGCGCTACACGGGCCGCTGGGTCGGCTTCAAGACGATCGCCGAGACGGTGGAATCCTCCGCGTCGGTCGACGTCGATCCATTCGCACTGCAGATCGTGCTGCCGGGCGACGACGACTTCGCGATCCCGCCGGGCGGGCTCAACATCCGCTGGCCGGATCCGCCGCTCGACCAGGAAATGCGGCTGCACATGTACGCGGTGAAGGCGGCGCAGGCGTTCGCGCGCGCCAACCGCATCGATCGCATCGCGATCGAAGCGCCGGACGCGCGGCTGGGCATCGTCACCACCGGCAAGAGCTACCTCGATGTGCTGCAGGCGCTCGAGTACCTGGGCCTGGACGAGGACGCGTGCCGTTCGCTCGGCATCCGCGTGTACAAGGTCGGCATGACCTGGCCGCTGGAACCGGCGGGCATCCGCGCGTTCTCGCGCGGGCTGCAGGACATCCTCGTGGTCGAGGAGAAGCAGTCCTTCATCGAGAGCCAGATGAAGGAACTGTTCTACAACTACGAGTTCGGGCTTGATAACGGCAGGCGCCCGTCGATCGTCGGCAAGTACGACGAGTCGGGCGAATGGATCCTGCCGTCGACCGGCGAGCTGACGCCCGCGCGCATCGCCGGCGTCATCGCGCGGCGCATCCAGCGCCTGATCCCGATGGAAGCCGGCGCCGCCGAGCGCATGACGCAGGTGTTGCAGTGGATGGAAGCGAAGGAAGGCGAGCTGGCGCTGCCGCGCGCCAACTTCCCGCGCGTGCCGCACTACTGCTCCGGTTGCCCGCACAACACCTCGACGCAGGTGCCGGAGGGCTCGCGCGCGCTGGCGGGCATCGGCTGCCACTACATGGTCACGTGGATGGACCGTTCGACCGACACCTTCACGCACATGGGCGGCGAAGGCGTGACCTGGTCGGGGCAGGCCCCGTTCACCGACACGCCGCACGTGTTCCAGAACCTCGGCGACGGCACCTATTTCCATTCGGGCACGCTGGCGATCCGCCAGTCGGTGGCCACCGGCGTCAACATCACCTACAAGATCCTCTACAACGACGCGGTGGCGATGACCGGCGGCCAGCCGGTCGACGGGCCGCTGAGCGTGCCGGCGATCGCGCGCCAGGTGCGCGCCGAAGGCGTCGGGACGATCGTCGTGCTGTCCGACGAGATCGGCAAGTGGACGGACGTCGCGCCGCCCCCGGGCACGTTCCCCGAGGGCGTCGAGTTCCTCGACCGCCGCGAGCTCGATGCCGTGCAGAAGCGCCTGCGCGAAGTCAAGGGCACCAGCGTCCTCATCTACGATCAGGTCTGCGCCACCGAGAAGCGTCGCCGCCGCAAGCGCGGCAAGATGGTGGATCCGCAGAAGCGCGTGTTCGTCAACACGCTGGTGTGCGAAGGCTGCGGCGACTGCGGCAAGAAGTCGTTCTGCGTGTCGGTGCTGCCGAAGGACACCGAATACGGCCGCAAGCGCGAGATCGACCAGAGCAACTGCAACAAGGACTACAGCTGCGTCGAGGGCTTCTGTCCGAGCTTCGTGACCGTGCACGGCGGCAAGCCGCGCAAGGGCCAAGCGTCGAAGCAGGGCGGCGCTGATGCGGCGTCGCGGCTCGCCGACCTGCCGATGCCGGCGTTCGCGTCGGATCTGGCGCAGCCCTGGAACATCCTGATCACCGGCGTCGGCGGCACCGGCGTCGTCACCATCGGCGCGCTGCTCGGCATGGCGGGGCACCTGGAAGGCAAGGGTGCGAGCGTGCTCGACCAGACCGGCCTCGCGCAGAAGGGTGGCGCGGTGACGACGCACATCCGCATCGCGCGCGCGCCGTCGCAGATCCATGCCGTGCGCATCGCCGCCGGCGAGGCGGACCTGGTGCTCGGCTGCGACATGGTCGTGGTCAACGATTACTGGGCATTGTCGAAGATCCGTGCCGGCCGCACCGAAGTGGTGCTCAACACCTACGAGGCGATGCCGGGCACGTTCACGACGCGGCCGGACATGCAGTTCCCGGCGCGCGACATCGTCGCCGCGGTGTCCACCGCCCTCGGCGGCGCCGCGCCTTCGCAGGTCGACGCGACGCACATCGCGACCGCGCTGCTGGGCGACGCGATCGGCAGCAACCTGTTCATGCTCGGCCATGCCTGGCAGCGCGGCCTGGTGCCGCTGTCGCTGGACTCGCTGATGCGCGCGATCGAGCTCAACGGCGCCGCGGTCGAGATGAACAAGACCGCGTTCGCCTGGGGCCGGCTGTCGGCGATCGACCTGCCTGCGGTGCTCGCCGCGGCCGGCATCGTGCGCAATGCGCCGACCGCCGCCGAAGCGACGGCGTTCCCGCTGCCGATGCTGGCCGCGCGGCCGTCGGAGGGCCACGAGTCCGGCCTCAACGATGCGCTGCTCGCCACGCGCAGCGAGGATTCGCTGCGGCACATGCCGGCGCACGACGGCGATGCGGCCGGCGGCGCGGCATTCGCGCCGCTCGACGATTCACGCCTGTCGCGCTCGCTCGACGAAGTGGTGGCGCGCCGCGCCGCGTTCCTGCGCGAGTACCAGGGCGCAGGCTATGCGCGCCGCTACACGGACTTCGTCGCCCGCGCCCGCGCCGCCGAGCAGGCGGCCGCACCGGGCAGCACCGACCTGGCCGAAGCCGTGTCGCGCTACCTGTTCAAGCTGATGGCCTACAAGGACGAGTACGAAGTCGCGCGCCTGTACACCAGCGGCGAGTTCCGCAGGCGCCTCGAACAGCAGTTCGAAGGCAACTTCAAGCTGCACTTCCACCTTGCGCCGCCGCTGCTGGCGAAGCGCGACGCCGAAGGCCGCCTGCTCAAGCGCGAGTACGGGGCGTGGGTGTTCACCGCGTTCCGGGTGCTGGCGAAGCTGCGCTTCCTGCGCGGGACGCCGGCGGATCCGTTCGGCTACACGGCCGAGCGCCGCGGCGAGCGCGCCCTGATCGTCGCCTACGAGCAGACCGTCGGCGCGCTGCTCGACGACCTGCGGATGGGCAACGTGGCGCTGGCCGCGCGGATCGCGTCGGTGCCGGAACAGATCCGCGGCTACGGCCACGTCAAGCACGAGCACCTCGAGCGCGCGAAGGCGCGCGAGGCCGACCTGCTGCAGGAATGGCAGGCGGCCCTCGCGGCCGCCTGAGGCACGCCGGGCGGAAAGCCCGGCGGGACGACTAGCGCATCGCGACCGCGGTGGCCGAGGTGCCGCCGCCGGCGCGGCGCGCGTCGGCCACGATCTGCCGGGCGCTGCGCCCGCTGCACGCGAAGTCGCGGCTGCGCTGCAGCCATGCCGCGTTGTCGGCATAGGAGAACAGCAGGTTGCGGTCCTTCAGCTCGTCGATGACGACGCGCGCGACCTGCTGGCGCAGCGCGGGGCAGCCGTAGCTGCGGCCGAGGCGGCCCTGTTGCGCGACCACGGCCGGATCCACGTACCACGCGCCATGCATCACGATCGCGCGGGCGCGGGCATTGTCGTTCACGCCGGGCTCGAGGCCGTCGAGGCGCATCGAGTAGCCATTGCCGCCGACGTAGGTTTCCGCGGTACGGAACAGGCCGAGGCTGGTCTGGTGGCTGTCGGCCGCGTTGGAGAACGAGGTCGCGTAGTTGTCGCCGCTGCCGCGGCCGTGCGCGACGAGTTCGTGGTGCAGCAGCTTGCCGGCCTGCACGTCGAAGACCCAGAGGCGGCGCGTGGTGGACGGGAGGCTGTAGTCGATGACGGCGAGCCGCGAGTCCGGGGCGACTTCGCCGGAGTCGACGGCGCACTCGCGCGCGGCCAGCGCCAGCGCGAGCACGCCGCGATCGGCGTCGGGCGCGAGCGCCGACAGGCGTGCGAGCCGCGCATCACCGGCGCCCGCATCCGTCGCGGAGGAAGGCGCGGCGGATGCGGGGACGGCGTCATGCCCGGGCGCGTTCGCGATGCCCGCAGGCGCCGGATCGGCGGTGACGAGCGTCGCGGTCGGCGGATGCGCATCGGCAAGCGCGGGCGCCGGCGTACGGCAGCCTGCAGCGAGCGCGAGGAGGGAGATGACGGCGATGTGATGGATTCGCATGCGGGGCAGGATACCCACACGCATTCCTCACATGCATGAATCCGCGACCCGGCGCAAGCCGGGATTCAGCGCGATCTGCGAACGCCGTCTCAGAAGGTGGTCGCAGCTCCGGTCCCGGCGCGCGCCTGCGGCTGCGGCTGCGGCATGGAATCCGCGGCCGCGACCATGGTGCCGGTGTCGCCCGCCTCGGCGCGGGACGCGATCGCGAGCAGGTCCTGGCTCACCGTGTCGCCCGGGCGCACCACGTCGCTGGCGAACGTGGCGTCGTCCGCGACGACCACCACGCCGCCGTGCTCGGTGACGCCATACAGCGCCTCGGCGAAGGCGGCCGGCAGGCGCACGCAGCCGTGCGAAGCCGGATAGCCCGGCAGGCGCCCGGCGTGCAGCGCGATGCCGTCCCAGGTCAGGCGCTGCATGAACGGCATCGGCGCGTCGTCGTACAGGGTGGAGCGATGCATCTTCTGCTTCTGCAGGATGGTGAACACGCCGGTCGGCGTGTCATGGCCCGGGCGCCCCGTGCTGATCGTCGACTCGCCGATGCGGACGCCGCCGCGATACACGTGCACGAGCTGCTGCGGCAGGCTCACCACGATGACGACGTCGCCGGCAAGCGAACGCTCCGGATTCCAGTCGTAATCGCCGGGCGCCATGACCGCGGGCACCGGCGGCGCCGGCGGCGCGTCCGGCACCAGCGGCGGAAGGCTGGCCGGATCGATCACGATGGATGACGCGGCGCCCTGCGGCTGCGTCTGCGATTGGGCCGTCGCCGGCGCCTCGGCCAGCGCGAACAGCAGGCCGGCTGCAAGCGCCGCGCCCAGCGGCATGGCCATGCGGCGATCCAGGTGCATCCGTCCGAATTTCGCGTCCATCGTTCGCTCCTCCCTCGATGGGCGAAGCGTAGGAAAACGCGCATCACGACGACCTTTAACTTCCCTGCGCGCGCCTGAATTCCAGCCCGCGAATCAGCAAAAAAACGCCCGATCCTTCACCGCCCGATGACTTCTCCCCGCCGCGCATGAACGGTTTCGATGCGGCGGGCCCGCAAACGAAACGGGCGCCCTCCCGGGCGCCCGTCGCGACGAAACTGCTGCCGGCATTACTTCCTCGCGGTGAAGATCTGCGTCAGGTAATCCGGCTTGCCCGGGATGCGCTCCAGGTGCGGATAACGCAGGCCGTCGTGGTAGTCGATCGGCACCGTGCGGTAGCGGTCGAACTCCTTCACCATCAGCTGGATCGGCGCCTTGTCGTCCTTCGCGGCCTTGACCGCGGCCTTGAGCACGTCGGCGTCGTAGGCCTGGCCGTTGACGGCGACGATCGTGGTGCCGGTGCCGATGCCCGCCTTGAACGCGGGACCGTCCCAGCGCACGTCGCCGATGCTGCCGTCCTTGCCGACCGACAGGCCCAGCGAGTAGGTGAAGTCGCCGCCGCCGCGGCTGCCGAAGGACTTGGCGTAGTCGTTGGGCTCGTCCTTGTAGACGATCTTCCAGCCACTGGCCTCGATGCCGCCGGTCACGCCGACCTTGCCGTCGAGGCGGTCGCGCAGGAACTTCGTCCAGTCGTACGGGTACACGCCGTTGAGCGTGGCGACGACATCCTCGAAGGTGTAGGTGTTCTGCACCTTCCATTCGCCGTCGTTGACGCCGAAGAACGCGCGGGCGAAATCGTCGAGCGACTTCTTGCCCTTGGTGCCGGAGCGGATCAGCGCATCGGCCTCGAGCCAGATCATCTGGCCGGCCGAGTAGTACTCCTCGCTCATCTGGTAGTTGCGGTACGCGCGCGGCGCGCGACCGACGACGATCGGGTCGTTGGTCGTGTCCTGCACGCCGCGCCACTGCAGGCCCGGGCGGTTGTCGGCATAGGTCGCCGCGACCAGGCCGATCGCGTCGATGGAGGCCGGCAGCGGGCGCATGCCGCTGCGCGCGGCGAGCACGTTGCCCCAGTACTGGGTCTGGCCCTCGTACACCCACAGCAGGCTGTCCTGCATCGGCGTGTTGAGCGTCGGCACCCACAGGTCCGCGGGACGACGGTACTTGCCGTTCCAGGAGTGGGTGTACTCGTGCGGCAACAGGTCGCCGAAGCCCTGCTTCGCATTCCAGCCGGTGAAGTAGTCGGCGCTCTCGCCGTCCTCGCTGGACCGCTGGTGCTCGAGGCCGTTGCCGCCCATCTGGTCGGACAGCGAGAACAGGAACTGGTAGTGGTCGTAGTGCTGCGCGCCGTACAGCTTCACCGCCTGCTCGACCATCGCCTTGTGGACCTTGATCTGCTCGGGCTTGGCCTCGAGGTACTTCGGCGCGTCGGCGATGACGCCGAGCATCACCGGCACCTTGCTGCCGGCCGGGGTCAGGTCGATGTTCTTCGCGTAGCGGCCGGCGTACACCGGCGAGTCGACGAAGATGTCGTAGGGCACGTTCTCGTAATCCACGGTATCGCCGCTGCGGCCATCCTCGTGCATGCCGCTGAACGCGGTCCA
Source organism: Luteimonas sp. (assembly GCA_035497155.1). Lineage (GTDB taxonomy): Bacteria > Pseudomonadota > Gammaproteobacteria > Xanthomonadales > Xanthomonadaceae > Cognatiluteimonas. The sequence goes on along the minus strand of DATJDY010000376.1, from coordinate 940 downwards.
GCCGGCGGGATAGGTCACGCGCGGGTCGACCATGATCTGGTGCATGTAGTGGCCCGCCGGGTACAGCGAGGTCGCGATGAACTGCAGGTTGAGCATGTTCGGGGTCATCACCACGCGGCCCTGGCCGGGGCCGGTCGGGGTGAGGTAATCGAAGTTGGCGACGATCTCGGTGACGCCCGCGGGCACGTCGAGGTGGAAGGCGTTGGTGTCGAGCGTGTCGCGCTTCCAGTCGATCTTCTGGCCGTTGCCGGTGAAGACCAGGCCGGCGATGTCGTCCATCGGGTTGCGCGGCGAATGGCCGCCCGGGACCCACTTCGGATACAGCAGCACCAGCGGGCCGGCCTGCACCGGGATGGTTTCCTTGATGCGGAAGATGCGCTGCGAAAGGTTGGTGGCATCCACTTCGATCTTGAGCATGCCCGGCGCATAGGGCACGTCCTGCGGGACCGGCACTTCGGCGTGGACGAGGCCCGCGACGGCGAGGGAGAGGGCGGTGAGGACAAGGCGGCGCATGGATTTTCCCCGGGAGATGGTCAACCGTCCCATCCTAGCGGCGGGGCCGGACGCCGCCCCTGCCAAAAGGCATGGCCGGCGAGACGGCGGTCGCTTCTCGCCATGCTGACCGTCCCGCGTTTAGGGTGTGCCTCCCGCAGCGGATGGCGCCGCCCATGCAACGACAACGTGCTGCAGTCGCTGAACGGCTCGATCAACGCGATGTGGGTCGGGCGCCTCCTCGGCGAGGAAGCGCTCGCGGGCGTGGCCAACGCCAACAACATCATGTTCTTCCTGCTGGGCGCGATCTTCGGCTTCGGCATGGCCGCGACCATCCTCGTCGGCCAGGCGATGGGCCGACACGACCTGCCGGGCGCGCGCCGCGTGATCGGCAGCGCGGCGACGTTCTTCCTTTCACTGTCGCTGGTGGTCGCCGCGATCGGGCTGT
>DATJDY010000375.1:0-1694 GCA_035497155.1 Luteimonas sp. | reverse complement strand
CGGGCGCGGGCGTCGCCCGCGGCAAGCAAGGGCGCGGCCACCGCGGCGCTGGCCATCGCGGTCAGTTGCAGCATGTCGCGTCGGGTAATGCCGCAGCCGCAGTCGGCACCGGCGCAAAGATGTTTATAGCGGGTCTGGATGTGGGTTGGGTTCATGGGAGATGTCTCGCAGCGAAATGAAATGAAATCAAGCGATGACCGTGAGCAGACGCTGCAGCGCGCCCACGATCTCGAGCCGCAGCGCAGCGGCTGCCGCCACGTGGTCGTGGCGCGGGCGCTCGATGTCGACGACCCACTCGCGCACGATGCGCCCCGGCCCGCCGCCCGGCGCACCCATCAGCAGGATGCGGTCGGCGACCAGGATGGCCTCGTCGATGTCGTGGGTGACGAGCAAGACCGCCGTATGCCAGCGATGCACCAGATCGACCAGCAGGCTTTGCATCTCCGCACGCGAAATGGCGTCCAGCGCGGAGAAGGGCTCGTCGGCCAGCAGCATCTGCGGCTGGCGCGCCATCGCGCGCGCCAGCGCGACGCGCTGGGCCATGCCGCCGGACAGCTGCAACGGATACAGGTGGGCCTTGTCGGCCAGCCCGACACCTGCCAACGCCTGCGCGATGCGCTCGTCTCGTGTGTCGCGATCGATCTGCGGCTGGTGCTTGAAGTTCAGGCCGAAGCCGACGTTGCGCGCCACGTTCAGCCAGGGCAGCAGGCTCGCATGCTGGAACACGAGTGCCGCGCGCGGGTGGGGACGCGTCAGCGGCTGCCCCAGAAAGGCGACGCTGCCGCGCGTGGGGGGCGCCAGGCCCGCCATGGTGCGCAGCAAGGTCGATTTGCCGCAGCCGCTGCCGCCCAGCAGGCAGACGATCTCGCGGTGATGGACGGCCAGCGACACGCCCTCGAAGATCGGCGGCCTGCTTCCATAGGCGAACGCCAGGCCCTGCCCGGCCAGCGCAAGCCCGGTCTCGGCCTGCAGGGCGACGTCCAGCGGCAGGGGTGCGTTCATCGGGCCGGCTCGTCCGCCTGCTTCTGCAACTCGGCCTGCAGCTGCGTGACGCTCGGCGTCACCAGCGGGATGAAGGCCGCTTCACGCCAGCGCCGGCCGAAGCCCGATGGCGGCTGCAGCAGATAGGCGCGCCCGCCGCTCGCGTGCAGCTCCAGCTGCGCGGCCTCCTGCACGCTATCGGCCAGGCGGATGCGCAACGCGAAGAGCCGCGCCGCCTCGTCGACGAACTGCCGGTTGCGCAGCCCTGCGTAGAGCGCCTCGGTGGTTTGCACCAGCGCGCGCCGCGCCGCATCGAGGCGCGGCTTGAGCACGTGCCCGTCGCCACGGCAATGCGCCTGCGCCGCATCGAGCGCGGCCTGCGCCAGGCCGATGGACAGGCCGCACTGCAAGCCGAGAAATGCCGGACGCACGCCACGCAGAAACGACGGGCCGTCGGTGTGGAAGATGTCCTCGTCGCGCACCGCGACCGCATCGACGGAGATCGCTGCCGTGTTGCTGCCGCGCAGGCCGAGCAGGTCGAGGTCGGCGCTGCGCTGCATGCCGTCGCGGCCGCCAGGCAGCGCGACCACGGCCGGCGGCTGGCCGCCGCTGCGGCCGACCGCGGCGGCGACGATGTATGCCCCCGGCCGGCGCAGGTTCGTGACCCATGGCATACGGCCGTCGAGCTGCCAGCCCGATGGCGTCTCGGCAGC
>DATJDY010000374.1:0-9501 GCA_035497155.1 Luteimonas sp. | reverse complement strand
CGGCTGCGCGCGGGCCTGCGCGCATGAAGCGCGACACCCGCGCCTGGGACCGCATCGACGCCGCGTACGCGTTCGCGCTGCGGCTGTACCCGCGCGCATTCCGCGAGCGCTGGGGCGAACCGATGCAGCAGGCCTTCCGCGACCGCTGCCGCGAAGTCGCGCGCGGCGAGCGCGGCATCACCGCATTGCTGGCGGAGTCCTGCACGGACCTGGCATGGAGCCTCGCCGCCGAACACTGTCGTTCCATGGAGGAAACACCGATGAAGATCGCCGCGATCGTTCTCGCCGCCGTCTTGTCCGCCAGCTATCTCGGTCGCGTTGCACTGCGTAGCGGCGACATGCATTTCGCCTTTGCTTCCCTGCTCATGGTTGCGCCGTCGCTGCTGTTCCTGCTCGTCGCCGCGCGTCCGGCGTGGCCGACTCGGCTGGCGGCGTTGCTGCTCAACGGACTGATGCCCTTGCTGTTCGCGGTGGGCCTGGTGCAGGACGCCGCGTTCCTGCCGGTGATGATGCGCACCGATCCGTTCGCGTTGACGATGATGGTCGGCCTGGGATTCGTGTCGCCGGCGTTGAACCTGCTCGTAATGCTGCGCATGCCGCGCCACGCGATGCCGCTGGCGGCCTGACCGATGGCGCAGCGCCCGGCGAAGGATGGCCGGCCCGCGTGGGCGGGGGCGGCGGATGCGCTCTACGGCGCTGCGCTGCGGCTGTACCCGCGCGCGTTCCGCGAGCGCTGGGGCGAGCCGATGCGCCAGGCCTTCCGCGACCGCTGCCGCGAAGTCGCGCGGGGCGAACGCAGCGGCGTCGCGCTGTTGCACGAATCGCTGGCGGATATCGCGGCCGCCGCCGGCCGCGAGCACGCGAACGCGGCTGGTGCCGTCGCACCCCAGCGGTTCTGGCTCGCGCTCGCGTGCCTGCTGCTGCTCGCAGGTACGCTGGCGGCGCGGGAGCAGCTCGCCTACATGGTGCAGCTCGCGGGCGAAGCGGCTTCGGTGCGCTGGTCGCAACTGCAGGCCGCGCTCGAAGACCGCGCATTGCGCCACTACTGGGATGACGTCGCCGACGGACTCGATGGGGACGTTGCGCCTGGCGCGCCAACAACGCGCGCCTTCGCGTTGCTCGGAGGGGGCTCGGCGGAACGCGCGCGCGGGCTGCTGCGCGACGCGATGGCTGCAGGCGACCCGCGCGCATTCTGGCTTGTCGCGACCGCGTGCCAGCACGACAAGGCCTGTGGCATCGACGTCGATGCCGCGCTGGCGCGCTGGCAGCGCGTCGAGCCCGACAACGCCGCGCCTGCGCTGTTCGCGCTCGAGCGTGCAGCCGCCACCGGCGATGCTGCGGGCGTGGAAAGCGCGCTGTCGCTTGCCGCCCGCGCGACGACGTATCGCGCCCACGACATCGAACTGCTGAAGTCGCTGTTCAAGCCGGCCGAAGCAGTGCGCGTGCCGACGCGCCTGCGCGCCGCATTCGGGCTCGATGATCCATCGCTGGCGGCGGACGCCCTGGCAATCGATGCCTGGAGCAAGTTCGCCCTGCCGCGCTTCGATGCCTTGCACGATCGTTGCCGTCCCGCCACCGTTGCCAGGTCTGTCGCGGAATGCGTGGCGGTGGGCAAGCTGCTCGCCGACAGCAACGTGCTGCTCGGCCGGCTCATCGGCGAGCGTCTGCTCTGCCGGTACCAGTGCGCCGGCCCGGACCGCGCGTCCGTCGCCGCGCGGATCGCCGAGCGCCAGTGGGTCTTCGACAACATGCAATTCAAGCAATACAACACGCGCGCGTGGCGGCCCTCATGGATCCATGCGTGGCATGCCGACGACGTGCGCGGCGAATTCGACGTGGACCGGCACATGCTGCGCGACCGCGGGATCGACACGCGTCCGCCGCCGGGCTATCGCGTGCCGGCGCGCTCGCTCGACCCCAACCGCTGAAACCACGAAAGACCTCGCGCCAGGGAGCATCGCCATGAAAATCGCAGCCATCACCGCCAACGTCCTCGCCATCGGCCTGGCGGTCCTCGCGACGCAAGCATCCGCGGCCCGCGCCGCGGGCCAGGACGCCGATCCGGATGCCGGCGCGCGCGCAGCGCTCGCCTCCGCCTTGCAGGGCATGGCGCGGGCGAAGCTGGCGGTCTCCGAGCGTTACACGAAGACGCATGCGTGGGCCCACGACGCGACGGCGATCGGCTTCGAGGCTCCTGCCGGGATCCCCGGCCGCATCGCCATCGCCGACGGCACCATCACCGTCACCTTCGACGCACCTGCATCGATGGCCGGAAAAACGCTGAAGCTGATCCCGTCCGACACCGGTGACGGCATGGTGCACTGGCGCTGCGAGGCGCCGGCGCTGCCGGCAACGGTCCGGCCGAAGGGCTGCGAGTAACGACCCCGAGGCCGCCTGCACGGCGGCTCCACCGGGCGCACGCGACGATGGCCGTCCTTTCGGGCGGGAAGCCTGCATGGCGGGACCCATCGCGATCGTGCTCAATTCCGGATCGGGGAACGGCCGCGAGCCGCCCGATCCGGACGCGTTGCGCGCGAAGTTCGCGGCGCACGGGCTGGCGGCCGAGGTCTTCCGCTGCGAAGCCGGCGGATCGATCGCGGACCTGGCCAGCGCGGCGATCGAAGCAAAGCCATCGTGCCTGGTCGCCGCCGGCGGCGACGGCACCGTGAATGCCGTCGCCGCGGCCGCGCTCGAGCACGACCTGCCGTTCGGCGTCCTGCCGCTGGGCACGCTGAACCACTTCGCCCGCGATCTCGACATCCCCGACGACATCGACGCCGCCATCGCAGCGATCGCGGCCGGCCACGAGCGCCGCGTCGATGTCGCCACCGCGAACGACCGGTTGTTCCTCAACAACGCGAGCCTCGGCCTGTACGCGACGATCGTCGTGGATCGCGAACGGCAGCAGCGCCGGCTCGGGCGCGGGAAGTGGAGCGCCCTGCTGCGCGCGACGCTGCAGGCGCTGCGCGAGCCGCAGGCGTTCGAGGTCGCGATCGAGGCGGACGGGCGCACGCTGCGCCAGCGGACGCCGTTCGTGTTCATCGGCAACAACGACTACATCGTGCAGGGCCCGGAGGCCGGGCGACGCGCGAGCCTCGACGACGGCCTGCTGTCGGTCTACGTGCTGCATCCGCGCACGGCGGCGGGCCTGCTCTGGCTCGCGCTGCGCACGCTGCTGCGCGGCACTTCGGGCGCAAGCGACCTGGATGCGTTCTCGACGCGCCAACTCGAGGTGCATGGACGCGGCGCGCGCCTGCCTTTCGCGCGCGACGGCGAGGTCGACGACATCGAGACGCCGATCCGGTTCGCGGTGCGTCCGGGCGCCCTGCGCGTGCTCGCGCCACCCGCGTCCCCGCCACCCGCATCGCCGCCCCGCACGGGAGGCGCGGCCTGATGCGCACCCTCGTCCATCTCTCCGACCTCCACTTCGGCCGCGTCGACGCCGCGCTGCTGGCGCCGCTGCGCGAGGCGGTGGAATCCGCAAAACCCGACCTGCTGGTGGTCTCCGGCGACCTGACCCAGCGCGCGCGGCGCGCGCAGTTCGCGCAGGCGGCCGCCTTCCTCGACACGCTGCCGACGCCGCAACTGGTCGTGCCGGGCAACCACGACGTCCCGCTGTACGACGTGGCGCGGCGCTTCCTCGCGCCGCTCAAGCGCTTCCGCCGCAGGATCGAGGCCGACGAATTCCCGTACTACGAGGACGCGGAGATCGCCGCCATCGGCCTGAACACCGCGCGCTCGCTCACGTTCAAGGGCGGCCGCGTGAACCGCGGGCAGGTCGCGGAGGTCGAGCGCCGCTTCCATGGGCTGCCGGAGCCGGTGACCCGCATCGTCGTGAGCCACCATCCGTTCGACCTGCCCGAGGACGCCGACGCCGGCGACCTGGTCGGCCGCGCCGACATGGCGATGCAGGCCTTCGCCGGCTGCGGCGTGGACGTGTTCCTGTCCGGGCACCTGCACACGACGCACGTCGGCAACACCGCGCGCCGTTATCGCATCGAAGGCTATGCGGCGCTGGCGGTGCAGGCCGGCACGGCGACCTCGACGCGCGAGCGTGGCGAAGCGAACGCCTTCAACCTGCTGCGGATCGGCAGCCGCAGCCTGCGGCTGGAAACCTGGTCGTGGCGGCCCGAGGCGCGGCGCTACCGGCCCGGGCCCGAACGCCGCTTCGCGTGGCTCGAAGGCCAGGGCTGGGGGCCGGCGGAACCCGTACCGGAGACGGCCACCGGCCCCGCTGCGGTGCCGGCCGGATGATAGGCTTCGGCTTCGTATCCATCGGCGGAGTGGCGGATGAAGACGATCCTCGTGGCCAGTTCCAAGGGCGGCGTCGGCAAGACCACGATTGCGACCCACCTCGCGGCGCAAGCCGCGCTGTCGGGCAAGCGCACGGTCCTGGTCGACGCGGACCCGCAGCGCTCTTCCACCCGCTGGGCCGAGAAACGCGCCGGCCTCGACAGCGCGGTGCTCCCCATCGACGGCACCAAGGCCCAGCGCGGCTGGCAGCACGACCTGCCCGAGAACACCCAGGTGGTGATCGTGGACGGCGCCGCCGGGGCGATGGCCCACGAGCTGATGCCCTTCCTCGAGCGCGCCGACGCGGTGGTCGTGCCGGTCCTGCCCTCGGCGCTCGACATCGAGGCGACCGTGCCCTTCCTCGACACGCTGGCCAGGCTGGCACGGGTGCGGCGCGGCGACCTGCCCATCGGCCTGGTCGGCAACAAGCTGCGGCCCTGGACCAATGCCTCGCAGCAGGCCGTGGAGCTGTGGAAGCAGTGGCCCTACCCGGTCGTGGCGCAGTTGCGCGACAGCCAGGCCTATTCGGTGCTGGTCGGCCTGGGCAAGAGCCTGTTCGACTACCAGTCGGCGCAGGTCCGCGAGCACCAGGACGACTGGCAGCCCCTTCTTCGCTGGACAAGGAAGTAGAAGCTGTTAAGTAGATGGTCGTACCAGCCAAGCGCGGAGACGACATGCGTCAATTGATCCTGCTGCGACACGCGCATGCCGAGCCCGCCAGCCCCGGCCAGGCCGACCTCGACCGGCCGCTTTCGCCTGAAGGCCTCGCCGAGGCGGAAGCCGCGGGCCGCTGGCTCGCCGAACACGGGCTGGTGCCCGACTGCGTGCTGAGCTCGCCCGCACGGCGCACGCGCGAGACGCTGGAGGCCGTGCTCGGCGCCATCGGCTACGTCGAGCAGCGCCTGGAGCCGGGGATCTACGACGCCACGCCCGGTACGCTCGTCGCCCTCGCCGACCGTCACTGCGACGCCGGGCGCTTGCTGCTCGTGGGCCACAACCCGGGCCTGGAACAGCTCGTCGCGTTGCTCAGCAGCGGCCAGTCCGGCGATTACCGCGGCATGCCGCCGGGCGGAGTCGCCGTGCTGGACCTGCCCGCCGACGCGGCGATCGAACCCGGAGCCGCGACGCTCACCGCTTTCTGGTGGCCGTGACCCTGCGCGAGGCCCCTGCGCTGCTCGTCGCGGCGCTGCTGCTCCTCGCGCTTGCCCGCGCCGCGCTCGCGGCCGAATTCGATGCCGCCGCCTCGCGCGTGGGCTTCGTGCTGTCCACGCGCTGGGGCCAGGACCTCGAAGGCCGCTTTCCCACGCTCCAGGGCCGCATCGACGAACTCGGCCACGACCAGCGCCGGGTCCGCCTGGTGCTGTTCACCGGCGACGTCGAGATCGTCGGCCACCCCGGTTACACGCGTTTCACCCGCGGCCGCGCCTTCTTCGACGCCGAGCGCTGGCCGCAGGTGGAATTCCTGTCCGACGCCTACACCCCGCGCCTGCTGCAGGACGGCGGCAAGCTCGGCGGCACGCTGCGCATGCGCGGCGTGCAGCACCGCCAGGTGTTCGACGTATTGCCGGCGGCGTGCGACGCACCGGGCCGCGACTGCGACGTGGTCGCCACCGGCGTCGTCGAACGCGCCGACTACGGCATGGGGCGGTGGACCATCGCCCTCGACGATGCGGTGCGCTTCACCCTGCGGATGCGCCTGCGCGCGGAGCCGCCGGCGTGAGCGCGCGTCCGCAGCCGCGCTTGCGCGCCGCGTTCGTCGCGCTCGCGCTGCTTGCGGCGGGCGGATGCAGCAGTTTCGGGCCGGCGCAACGCGCGCGCGCCGAAGCGGTGGCGGTCGCCGCGCGCGCCGAACCGTCGGGTTGCACGCGCGCCGACGCCTGCGCGCGCCCTTCCGCGCTGCACCAGCTCGCCGCGCGCGCCTTCACCGAAAGCACGCCGTCGAAGCCACGCCACTACGCGCTGATCCTCGACCGCGGCCAGGACGCGCTGGTGGCCCGCATCGACCTGCTGCGCAGCGCCACCACGTCCATCGACCTGCAGACCTACATCTTCGACGAGGACGACGCCGGCCAGCTGTTCCTCGACGAGCTGCTGGCGGCGGCGCGGCGCGGCGTGCGCGTGCGCGTGCTCGTGGACCAGCTTTCGGCGCTCAAGCGCGTGGACACGCTCGCGGCCCTGGCAGGCGCGAACCGAAATTTCGAGATCCGCATCTACAACCCGGTGCTCGGCCGCGCGCGGTTGAGTTACCCGCAATACGTGCTGGCCGCGGCCTGCTGCTGGCGCAAGCTCAACCAGCGCATGCACACCAAGCTGCTGCTCGTCGACGGCGCGGTCGGCATCACCGGCGGGCGCAACTACCAGGACGACTATTACGACTGGGACGCCACGTACAACTTCCGCGATCGCGACCTGCTCGTCGCCGGCCCGGTGGCGCGCGAGATGGGGGCGAACTTCGACGCGTTCTGGGCCGATCGTCGCAGCCGCCCGCCGTCGACGCTGTCCGACGTCGGCCGCGAATTGCTGGATCGCGGCGTGCCGGCGATGGCCGCGCCGCAGTACGAGGATGCCGCGCGCGTGGCCGGCGTCCTCGCCGAAGTCTCCGACCCGGCGCGCATCGACGCGTTGGCGGCGGCCGCGATTCCCGTCGGCCCGGTGGCGTACATCGCCGACCTGCCGCAGAAGCATCGTCGCTCGGAAACCGGCATCGCGCCTGCCACCGCGGAGCTGCGCGCGCTGCTCGAATCGGCACGGGACACCGTGCTGTTGCAGACGCCCTACCTCGTGTTGTCGGATGCCGCGCAGGACCTGTTCCGCTCGATGCACAAGCGTCCCGACGCGCCGCGCGTGGTGGTGTCGACGAACTCGCTGGCGGCGACCGACTCGTTCGTCACCTACGCGCTGTCGTACAAGTACAAGCGCCGCTACCTGCGGGATTTCGGCTTCGAGATCCATGAGCTCAAGCCCTTCCCCGCGGATGCGCCGATCGATCTCGCGGCGACCGGCGCGACGCTGCCGCCGGTCCCGAGCGAAGAGGACGTGGCGCGGGCGCGCGAGCGGCTCCGGGTGGCGCGCGCGCAACAGGGCCTCGGCGTCGGCAGCGGCAGCGGGCGCTACCGGCGGCCGTTGCAGGCGGAGTACGCGGCGCTGCGCTATGCGCGCCGGCGCGGCAACGAGCGCGTGCCGCTGGAGCGTGCCGGCGTGCGCATCGGCCTGCACGCCAAGTCGCTGGTGGTGGACGGGAAGGTCGGCGTGGTCGGTACCCACAACTTCGATCCGCGCGGCGACCACTACAACACCGAGAGCGCGATCGTGGTCGAGGATGCCGCGTTCGCGCAGGCCCTGGCGGCCAGCATCCGCGGCGACATCGCGCCGGAGAATTCGTGGACGATCGCGCGCCGCCCCGACGCGTCGTTCTTTCCGGGGCTGGAATACACGCTGGCCAAGGTGTCCGAACGCATGCCGATCTTCGACCTGTGGCCGGTGCGCTACGCGACGAGCTATGAGTTCGAACCCGGGCCGCAATGCCCGGCGCCGCTGTCGCCGTTCGATCCCCGGTTCGGCGACTGCTACAAGCCGGTCGGCGACTTCCCGGAAGTGGCGGCGGGCTTCAAGCCGCTGCTGACCCGGATCTTCACCGCCTTCGGGGCGGGGCTGGCGCCGATCCTCTAGCGGTAGCGGGCCGTGCGGCAGGGCCGCGCCCTGAAAAAAAGAGCGGCCGGCGCGTCCTTGGGGGAGGGAGTCGCGCGCCGGCCGCCGGGGGGAGCAGGTTGTCGGGGCGAGGGCCCCGGGGGATCAGCCGCAGCGGAACCGCGGCTGGCCGTCCCAGCCGCGCGCGTAGCGGCGCTCGGTGGCATAGCCGCTGCTGTTGCCGTAACCGACGCCCGGAGCGCGCTCGCGGTAGACCGCGCGGCGGCTGGTCTCCGGAGCGCGGACGCGCACGACGGGACTGGACGGGACGTTGGCATTGCGGGGGGCGTTCATGGCGGTTACCTGAAGGGCGGATGAATTAGTGTGGTAGTAATGTAAAACACCAAGACAAATCCTGAATGTGCCGAAGGTCACCCGTCCCGGGGAAATTTGCCCGCCGTTCAGGTCGAAGGCCCGCCGCGCGCCGTCCCGTTCGCTTGCGGGCGGCGGCTCTTCTATCCTCGGGCCATGAACAGCCCCTTCCGCCGCCAGGCCACCGTCGCCGACCTCAACGCCTTGTCCGAAGGCACCGCGATGCGGCCGCTGGGCATCGAATTCACCGAACTCGGGGCGGATTACGTCCGCGCCACCATGCCGGTCGACGCCCGGACCCGTCAGCCCTACGGCTTGCTGCATGGCGGCGCATCGGTGCTGCTGGCCGAAACCCTGGGCAGCACCGCCGGCGGCCTGTGCGTCGGCCCGGGCCAGGGGGTGGTCGGCATCGAGATCAACGCCAACCACCTGGCCGGCGTCCGCGAGGGCCTCGTCACGGGCACGGCGCGGCCGCTGCACGTCGGGCGCAGCACCCAGGTGTGGGAAATCCGGATCGAGGACGCCCGCGGGCGGCTCGCCTGCATCTCCCGGCTGACGCTCGCGGTGGTGGACCTGCCGGGCTGAGCGGGCTCGCCCGCGCGCAGCGTGCGAAGGGGCGCTATCTCACGCCCGGCTTCATTTGCTAGGCTTCGTGTCTTCCTTACGCATCCCCGGACCACCGCCATGTCGATCTCGCTGAACTTCGAACTCAACGACCGCGATCTCGAGCACTTCCAGGCGGCGATGGAGAAGGCGAAGAAGGCGGCCAACGGCAAGTCGCCGCAGGAAGTGATCGACTGCGCGGCCAAGCTGCTCGGCGATGCACAGAAGGTCGCGATCCCCGACTTCATCAAGCAGCGCCTGCTGCACCTGGACGACATGATCGCCATGGTGCGCGACGAGGCCTGGGCGATGTCGGGCGAGGACCGCGACCGCGTGCTGTCCGCGTTGACCTACTTCTGCGATCCGGACGACGTGATCCCGGACAATGTCGCGGTGCTCGGCTACCTCGACGACGCGATCATGATCGAGCTGTCGGTGCGCGAACTGCGCCACGAGCTCGACGCATACGACGAATTCTGCGACTTCCGCCAGAACCAGGCGCAGCGCCGCGGCCTGGATGCCGACAAGGTCGGCCGCGCCGAGTGGCTCGACAGCCGCCGCGAGGAACTCGTGGACCGCATGCACCGCCGCCGCGACCGCGAAGCC
>DATJDY010000373.1:0-3197 GCA_035497155.1 Luteimonas sp. | reverse complement strand
CTACCGCGACACCGAGGTGCGCGTGCAGACCGCGTTGCGCGCGCCGCGGCCGCCGAAGCGCGAATCCGCGCTCGGGCGCTTCTTCGGCGTGGCCGCGGACCCGCGCACCTACGGCGCGATGTTCTATTCGATCCTCGCGCTGGCGACGGGCATCTTCTACTTCACCTGGGTGGTGACCGGCATCTCGCTGTCGCTGGGACTCTCGGTGATCATCATCGGCGTGCCGTTCGTGATCCTGTTCCTCGGCTCGGTGCGGCTGCTGGCGCTGGTCGAGGGCCGCATCGTCGAGACCATGCTCGGCGAACGCATGCCGCGCCGGCCGCTGTACGCCGACCGCGACCGCCCGGTGCTGGAGCGGATCAAGGAGGTCTTCGTCGATCCGCGCACCTGGTCGACGCTCGTGTACATGCTGGCGATGCTGCCGCTCGGCATCCTCTACTTCACGGTCGCCGTGAGCCTACTGTCGACCTCGCTCGCGCTGGCGGTGCTGCCGCTGCTGATCGGCTTCGGCGCCTTCGACGGCTGGTCGGTGAGCGGCGGCTGGTTCGGGTACTGGGAGCCGGCGACGACGCTCGGCGTGTGGGAACTGCCGATCGCCTTCGCGTGCGGCGTGGTCCTGCTGTTCGCCACGCTGCACCTGCTGCGCGGCATCGGCAAGCTCCACGGCGCCATCGCCAAGCAGCTGCTGGTGAAGGCATAGCGTAGAGCCGACCCATGGTCGGCTCGTCGATGGCCCGGAAGTGCGAGCCGACCAAGGGTCGGCTCTACATTTGCCATTCGAGGCCGACATACACCGAGCGGCCGTCGCCGGGCAGGAAATTCCGCCCGTCGCGGCCGCCGGCATCGGCGATGACGTTCGTGCTCGCGATCCAGCGGCGGTCGCCGAGGTTGCGCAGGTCCGCGAACCAGCGCCAGCCGCCGCGGGCCTCGCCGCCCAGCTTCAACCCGACGGTGGCATGACCGGGCGCGCGGGACGTGTTGGCGTGGTCGATGTAGTAGCCACGCGGCACCCATTCGACGTTCGGTTCGACATGGAAGCGCTCGCCGCGGCCCCAGCGCAGCGCCGTGCGCAACTGCTGCGGTGGCACGCCGGCCAGCGCGTTGTCGCCGTATACCCGGTCCTGCTCGAAGCGGAAGTCGTTGACGAGGTAGTTGGCGGAGAGCCGCCAGTCGCGTGCGACGCTCCATTCGGCGCCCAGTTCCAGGCCCTGGTGCAGGGTGCGCCCGGCGTTGATCGTGCCGAGCGGATTGCCGGCGTGGTCGTTGAGCGAAAGCAACTCGCCTTCGATGCGGGCGCGGTACAGGGCGACGTCCAGCGAGAAGTCCTCGCGCTGCGTGCGCATGCCGATTTCCGTGCTGGTCGCGCGCTGCTGGTCGACCTGGGTGACGCCGGGGCCGCCGCTGAGTTCGCCGAAGCTCGGCGGCTCCGCGCTGCGGCTGAGGTTGGCGAACCATTGCGTGTTTGCGTCGGCATCGAAGCGCAAGCCGATGCGCGGGCTGACGGACGAATACGTGGCGTCGAAGCTTTCGTCGCGGCCGCCGTCCACCTGCAGGTCGCGCGAGCGGCGCGTCGCGCGCACGGCCTGCGCGCCCAGCACCAGCACCCAGCGTGGCGCGAGCCACGCCTGGTCCTCGACGAAGACGCTGGTGTTGGCCGCGTGCTGGTCGAAGTGGTTGGTCGGCGCGCCGGCCTTGCCGCCGACGTTGGCGTGTCGCCTGTCGTCGAGGCTGCCGCGTGCATGGGCCGCGCCGGCCACGAGCACGTTGCGTCGGCCGCCGAGCATGCCTTCGCTGCGCCAGCGCAGGTCGAATCCGTCGTCCCGCGATGCCTGGTCCAGTACCTGGAAGATCGGATGGTGCAGCGACTTGGCGGAATGGAACACCGAGAGCGTGGCGCTGCTGCCCGCGGCGGGCGACCAGGCGACCTTGCCCGCGATGCGGTCGAGCCTGAAGTCGCGGCGCTGGTCCTGCGCCACGCTGGCCGGCGCGGCGAGCGTCGGCTCGTCCAGCGCTTCCGCGAGGGTGAGGTTGCCCGGAAGTTCGGAGCGCGTGTCGACGTGGGTGAGGTAGACGCGCGCATCGAGGTCGTCGCTGATGCGGAAGCCGGCGTTGCCGAAGACGCGCGTGTTCTCCTGCCGCGAATGCGCGCGGAAACCCTCCTGGCGCGCACTGGTGATGCCGAGGTAGCCGTCGGCGCGGTCACCGGCGCCAGCGAGCGCCACTTGCGCGCGTTGCGTGCCGAAGCTGCCAGCCTCCAGGCGCAGCAGCGCCGGCGCGGCGTCCTGGCCGGTCGGCGACACGAAATCGATGGCGCCGCCGAGCGTCGCGGCGCCGGCTTCGAGCGCATTCGCGCCGCGCCACACCTGGATGTAGCGCGCGGCCAGCGGCTCGATCGCCTGGAAGTCGAAGCTGCCGTCGGCGAGGTTCAGCGGCACGCCGTCCTGCAGCACGACGACGCCGCGGCCATGGAAGGTGCGCTGCAGGCCGGAGCCGCGGATCGACAGCCGCGCCTCCTCGGCGCCGAAGCGGGTCTCCACGAATACCCCGGGCGCGAAGCCGAGCGCATCGACGAGGTTGCCGACGCGGCCGTCGCGGTAGCGGTCGCCATCGACGAGCGCGGTCGCGCCGGCGCGTTCGTCGAGGCGTTCGCGCGCGAGCGCGATGTCCTGCGCGGCGTTCGCGGGGAACAGCTTGCCGCGCACGTCGACGCGCGGCAGGGTGACGGGAACGTCGCCATCGACGGGCAACGGCGGATCGGCGGCGAACGCGGGGCAAAGCGGCAGCAGCGCGCAGGCGAGCGCGATGGCCATTCGCGACGCACGCGGCGCCGCGGGAACGGTGGTTGTCATGTCCAGCTCCGGAAACTACGCAGGAGGACGCACGGCGGCGCCGTGCGCGGATCGAACGCGCTGTTTCAGGAGATGGCCGGCGGCCCGCGCGAACCCAGGCCGCAAGGATGCGGCTGCGCGCGCGCGGGCAAGGCGTGGAATGTGCAAAGCGCCGGCGGCAATGCCGCTGGCGGAACGGAATGCATCGCGACCGCCACCGGGACCGTGGCAGCGAGCAGCGGGCAGTAGTCGCAATCGCCGGCGGAGCCATGCGGCGCGGCCGGCGCTTCGCCTGTCGCGGGCACCGCATCGTGCGTCGGATCGCGCGCGGCCTGGAATCGATCCGCCTGCCGGTGGCCGCGCACGATC
>DATJDY010000372.1:0-8029 GCA_035497155.1 Luteimonas sp. | reverse complement strand
GCCGCGTTTCACCAACGCGAACCCGGAAATTTCCGGCGACTTCCTCGCGGCCATCGCCGAATTCGGTGGTGTTGTGGCCCGCGGTGCGGAGGCGCGCCCGGGATTTGCGCCGTCATGGCGCATGGCCAGCGACGCGACAGCCGTCGCCGGCCATCGCGATGCCTTCGCCCAGCGGCTCGATGCCCGCCTTGGCCGCGGCGACGCCGCTGCGGTGGCTTCGGCACTGGGCGTCAGCCCGGCCACGGTGGCGCATTGGCGTCGCGGCGTGACCGCGCCGTCGCCCGTGATGTTCGAGCGCCTGTGCGAGGTGCTGGAAGTCGTCCCTGACGATCTCGGCGGCCGGATCGAGGATGCCCGCCGCAACCTGCCCAATCCGCTCACGCGCTGGTTGTCGGAGCAGGGCCTGATGGGCCAGGGCGCGCACGGCAAGCATGTGCCGGCGGCGGTGTTCCGCCTGCCGCGCGCGCAACTCGCCCTGTTCCTCAATCGCCTGTTCGCCACCGACGGCTGGGCCACGGTGCTGGCGAGTGGCCAGGCACAGGTGGGCTACGCAAGCGTGTCGGAGCGGCTGGCGCGCCAGGTGCAGCACTTGCTGTTGCGCTTCGGCATCCTCGCCAAACTGCGACAGCGCTGGGTCAAGTACCGCGATGGCCGGCGCTGCTCCTGGCAACTGGACATCACGGCGGTGGCGTCGCTGCGGACGTTCGTCGACGAGATCGGCATCCACGGCAAGCAGGCCGCCGTCGATGCGGTCGCCTCGGCGATCCGCGAGGGAAGCGAACGCGGCAACGTGGACCATGTGCCGGTCGAGGCGTGGAAGCTGGTCGAGGCCGCGAAGGGCGACATGTCCTGGGCCGAGCTCGCGCGCCGCAGTGGCTACAACGATTCCAACAGCCATGTCGGCAAGCGCGCGATCCCGCGCGCGCGCCTGGCGCGCATCGCGATGGTGCTTGGTGAGCCGCGACTGGCCGCGCTGGCCTCGAGCGACGTGGTGTGGGACAGGATCGAATCGATCGCCTACGCCGGCGACAAGCAGGTCTACGACCTGACGGTGCCGACGACCCACAATTTCATCGCCAACGACGTCTGCGTGCACAACACGACGCTCGCGCTGAACATGGCCGAGTACGCGGCGATGAAGTCGAAGCAGCCGGTGGCGATCTTCTCGATGGAAATGTCGGCGAGCCAGCTCGCGTTGCGCCTGATCTCCTCGGTGGGGCGGATCAACGCGACGAGGCTGCGCACCGGCCAGCTCGAGGACGAGGACTGGAGTCGCGTGACCAGCGCGATCCGCCTGCTGCGCGAAGCGAAGATCTTCATCGACGACGAGCCCGCGCTGTCGCCGGAGAAGCTGCGTTCCAAGGCGCGCCGGATCAAGAAGGAACACGGCCTGGGGCTGATCGTGATCGATTACCTCCAGCTCATGGCAGTCCCGGGCAACAGCGAGAACCGCGCCACCGAGATCTCCGAGATATCGCGCTCCCTCAAGGGCCTGGCGAAGGAACTGAACGTACCGGTGATCGCGCTGTCGCAGCTCAACCGCTCGCTGGAAACGCGCACCGACAAGCGCCCGATGATGGCCGACCTGCGCGAGTCCGGCGCGATCGAGCAGGACGCCGACGTGATCGTGTTCATCTACCGCGACGACTACTACAACAAGGAGAATTCGCCGGACAATGGCCTGTCCGAGATCATCATCGGCAAGCAGCGCAACAGCCCGACCGGTTCGCTGAAGCTCAAGTTCTTCGGCGAGTACACCCGCTTCGACAACCTGGCCCACGACTCCGTCGGCAGCTTCGAGTGACAATGCGCTGATGGACCACGCAGCGATCGACAGCGGACGCCCGACCCGGATCGTGGTCGACCTCGACGCGATCGCAGGCAACCTCGAAGCGATCGGCCAGCACACCGGCGTCCCGGTGATGGCGGTGGTCAAGGCCAACGCCTACGGGCACGGCCTCGTGCCCGTCGCGAAGCATCTCGAAGCGCAGGGCGTGGCGCAGCTCGGCGTCGCCTTCCTCGAGGAAGGCATCGCGCTGCGCCAGGCCGGTGTGCGCATCCCGATCCTGGTGATGGGCGGGATCTTCGGGCCGCAGGCGGGGCAGTTCATCGCGCACGACCTCGAGGCGACGGTGTCCTCCCTCGACAAGCTGCGCCAGGTCGAAGCGGCCGCGGAAGCCGCGGGCCGCAAGGCGGTCGTGCACCTCAAGATCGACACCGGCATGGAGCGCATCGGCGTCCACAGCTATTCCGCCGGACCCTTCATCGAAGCGGCGGTGGCATCGCGCTGGTGCACGATCAAGGGCGTCTATTCGCACCTGGCCTGTGCTGACGATCCGTCGTCGCCGATGACCGCGCTGCAGGTGGAACGCTTCGCGGAAGCCTGCGCGCATTTCGAACGCCTCGGTGCGCCGATGCCGCTGCGGCACCTCGCCAACTCCGGCGGCGTGCTGCACTTCCCCGAGACCTGGCTGGACATGGTGCGGCCCGGGATCATCGTCTATGGCGTGTTGCCCGATCCGGCATCGCGACCGACGATCACGTTGCGTCCCGCGCTGTCGCTGCTGTCGCAGGTCGTGTACTTCAAGGTGGTGAAGGCCGGCCGCCCGGTGAGCTACGGGGCGACCTGGACGCCGCCGCGCGACACGCGCGTGGTGACCGTGCCGATCGGTTACGGCGACGGCTGGCCGCGCGCGCTGTCCTCGCGCGGCGAAGTGCTCGTGCGAGGCGCGCGCTATCCGATGGTCGGTCGCGTGTGCATGGACCAGTTCATGGTCGACATCGGGGGCGGGACCGCGTTCAACGAGGACGAAGTCGTCCTGGTCGGGCGGCAGGGCGACGAGGCGATCCGGGTAGAGGACGTGGCGGCGACGGCGGGCACGATCCCTTACGAGATCCTGACCGGGCTCAACTTGCGCATCCCGCGCCGCTACGTACGGGCCACCGCTGCCGGCATGGATGCGACCGGCGGGATGCCGACTGGCGGCTAAACGTCGTCCGACGCCGTCACCCGACGGCCACGGTGCTGCGGGTAACTTGGTCGCGCATTCAGGTCCGGCAAGGACCGCCCCCCGCCCAGGAGATCCATCCATGAAGAAGTCCTTCGCCTCTGCCGTCTGCGCCATGCTTGCGGCCACGCTGCTGGCCAGCTGCGCCACCTACACCGGCCAGACCAACGACCCCAACGACCCGAACAAGACCAAGCGCGGCGCCCTGATCGGCGCTGGCCTCGGCGCGGTTGCCGGCCTGCTCAGCGGTGGCGACGCGGTCGAACGCCGCCAGCGTGCGATGGTCGGCGCCGGCGTGGGCGCGCTCGCCGGTGGCGCCGTCGGCGCCTACCAGGATCGCCAGGAAGCGGCGCTGCGCCGGGATCTCGCGGGCAGCGGCGTGGACGTCGTCCGCCAGGGCGACAACATCACGCTCAACATGCCGGGCAACATCACGTTCGCCTTCGACAGCGCGAACCTGCAGCCGCAGTTCCAGCCGGTGCTCAACAACGTCGCGCAAACGCTCAACGAGTACAACCAGACCGTGATCGAGGTCGCCGGCCATACCGACAGCGTCGGTTCGGACGCCTATAACCAGAAGCTGTCGGTGGACCGTGCCAATTCCGTCGCCGGCTACCTGTCGAGCCGCGGCGTCGGCATGCAGCGCATGATCGTGACCGGCGCGGGCGAGACCCGTCCGGTGGCCAGCAACGACACCGAAGCCGGCCGGGCCCAGAACCGCCGCGTGGAAATCACGATCGTCCCGGTCCAGAACTGAGCCTGCGGGCCCAACCGGCGTCCGGCCGTGCCACGTGCGCCGCCGGGACCCGGCGAGCAAGCTCCGGAAGGGCCGCATCGCGGCCCTTCCGCGTTGCGACGACCGCGCCTTGACCTGCGATCTGATATGAATACGTGGTCATCGACCACAGGGAAGCCAAGTTGAGCGCAGGGCCCAGCCAATCCGACGCACTGGTCTTCTTCGGGGCCACCGGCGACCTCGCGCACAAGAAGATCTACCCGGCACTGCTGGCACTGGCCCGCGACGGGGAGCTGGATATCCCGGTCATCGGCGTCGCCCGTGCGGGATGGGACGCGGATGGGCTGCGCGATCACGTTCGCAAGGCGCTCCTGTCGGCCGGCGGCAATGCCATCGACGAAGCGGCGTTCGCGCGCCTGGCGCCGCGCCTCCACTACCTCGACGGCGACTACAAGGATCCGGACACGTTCCGGCGCCTGCGCGCCGAGCTCGATGCGGTCGGTTCGAAGCGGCCGCTGCATTACCTGGCGATTCCGCCGTCGCTGTTCCCGGTGGTCGTCGGCGCGCTCGGCGCATCCGGCTGCGCGACCGATGCGCGCGTGGTGGTGGAGAAGCCCTTCGGCCGCGACCTGGCCTCGGCGCGCGCGCTCAACGCGACGCTGCACCAGGTCTTCCCCGAATCCTCGGTGTTCCGCATCGACCATTTCCTGGGCAAGGAAGCGGTGCGCAACCTGCTGTACTTCCGCTTCGCCAATGCCTTCCTCGACCCGGTCTGGAACCGCAACTACGTCGACAACGTCCAGGTCACCATGGCCGAATCGTTCGGCGTGCAGGGGCGCGGCGCCTTCTACGATGACGTCGGCGCGATCCGCGACGTGGTCCAGAACCACCTGCTGCAGGTCGTGGCGCTGCTCGCGATGGATGCGCCGGTCGGCGACGGCGCGATCGCGATCCACGCCGAGAAGCTGCGCGTGTTCCGGGCGATGCGCCCGCTGGATCCGGCGCACCTGGTGCGCGGGCAGTTCCGCGGCTATCGCGACGAAGCCGGCGTTGCCGCCGATTCCAACGTCGAGACCTACGCGGCGCTGCGCCTGGAGATCGATACCTGGCGCTGGGCGGGCGTTCCGTTCTACATCCGCACCGGCAAGCGCATGCCGCTGACCGCGACCGAAGTCCGCGTGGAAATGAAGCGGCCGCCGCTGGCGCTGTTCGACAATGGCGACGCGGCGCAGGACGCCGCGGCGCGTGCCAACTATTTCCGCTTCCGGCTCGGTCCCGAAGTCGTCATCGCCGCGGGCGCGCGGGTGAAGCTCGCCGGCGAAGCGATGCGCGGCGAGGACGTCGAACTGGTCGCGCGCCACCAGCACGGCAGCGACGCGCCGCCCTACGAGCGACTGCTCGGCGACGCACTGCGCGGCGACGGCGCGTTGTTCACGCGCGACGAGGCCGTGGAAGAGGCCTGGCGCGTGGTCGATCCGGTACTCGACCTGCCCGAGCCGGTGGAAGCCTACGATTCCGGCAGCTGGGGCCCGGCGTCGGCGCGGACGATGGTCGAAGGCGATGCCTGCACGACCCGGGGCAGGAGGGCAGCGCGCCATGCTGATGCAGGCGCGCCCGCCGGAGGCCGGTACCGTCGTGTTGCTGGATGTCGACAACACCTTGCTGGACAACGATGCGTTCTCGGCCGACCTGGACGAGGAATTGCTCCGCGCGCTCGGCGAAGACGGCCGCGTTCGCTACCGGCAAGCCTACGAGATGCTGCGCGACGATCGCGGCTTCGCCGACTACCTGGCACCGCTGCAACTGTTGCGGCGCGAGTTCGAGGACGATCCCGACCTGCTGCACCTGTCGGGCTTCATCCTCGATTACCCGTTCGCCGACCGCGTGTTCCCGCGAGTGCACGAGACGCTGCGCCATCTCGGCGGCTTCGCGACGACGGCGATCCTGTCGGACGGCGACATGGTGTTCCAGCCGCGCAAGATCGCGCGCTCGGGCCTGGCCGAAGCGGTTGGCGGCCGCGTGCTGGTGACGCTGCACAAGTCGCGTGAACTGGCCGGCGTCGAACGCCGCATGCCGGCCGCGCATTACGTGCTGGTGGACGACAAGCCACGGCTGCTTGACCAGGCGAAGGCGGTGCTCGGCGATCGCGTCACGACGGTGTTCGTGCGCCAGGGCCACTATGCCAGCGACGCCGATGCCGACGCGGCCACCCATTCCCCCGACCTGCGACTGGACCGGATCGGAGACCTCGCCGGCCTCTCGCAGGCGGAACTCAGGATCAGGAAAACGACATGAACACGAACCTCGCTGCATTGCGCGCCATGGGCCAGAGCCTCTGGCTGGACAACATCACCCGCCGGATCCTCGACGACGGCACGCTCGCGCGCTGGATCGGCGACTACGGCCTGACCGGACTGACCTCGAATCCGACGATCTTCGACGAGGCGATCGGCGGCAGCGACGCGTACGACGCCGGCATCCGCGAGAAAGCGCGCGCCGGCAAGGCGGGAGAAGCGCTGTTCGTCGAGCTTGCGCTCGAGGACCTGCGCCGCGCCGCGAAGCTCTTCGAACCCGCGCACGACGCCACCGGCGGTGTCGACGGCTGGGTGTCGATGGAGCTGTCGCCGTTGCTGGCCGACGACACCGCCGGCAGCGTCGCGGCCGCGCAGGCGATCCACGACCAGGCCGCTTGCCGCAACCTGTTCGTCAAGATCCCGGGCACGCCCGCCGGCGTCGGCGCGATCGAGGAATCGATCTTCCATGGCGTGCCGATCAACGTGACCTTGCTGTTCTCGACGGCGCAATACCTGGCCGCGGCCGAAGCCTACCTGCGCGGCATCGAGCGCCGCATCGCCGCAGGACTCGACCCGGTGGTCGAATCGGTGGCATCGGTCTTCGTGAGCCGCTGGGACAAGGCGATCGCGAAGACGGCGCCGGAAGCGCTGCGCAACGGCCTCGGCATCGCCGTGGGCATGCAGTGCTATCGCGAATACCGCGCGCTGCTGGCGTCGCCGCGCTGGAAGGCGCTCGAGGCCGCCGGCGCGCGGCCGCAACGCCTCTTGTGGGCAAGCACGAGCACCAAGGATCCGGCGGCGCCAGACACGCTGTACGCCGTCGCGCTTGCCGCGCCGGGCACCATCGACACGCTGCCGGCGAAGACGCTGGAAGCCTTCGCCGACCACGGCAAGGCGGGCGCGCCGATGGCGGTGGACGGCGGCGACGCCGAAGCGCGCCTGAAGCGCTACGCCGACGCCGGTATCGACGTGGACGCGCTGGCCACGCAATTGCAGGAGGAAGGCGCCGAATCCTTCGTGAAGTCGTGGAACCAGCTGCTGCAGCGGATCCGGACCAAGGTGGAAACCCTGTCATGACCGCAGCGGGCAAGGATGGATCGGGCGCGATGCCGCTGGCGCAACGCCCGCAATGGCAAGCGCTGCGCGCGCACGCGCAGGCGACAACCGGGCGCACGCTGAGGCAACGCTTCGACGAGGACCCGCAACGCGGCGAGCGCCTGGCTGCCGAGGGCGCCGGCTGGTACCTCGATTACTCGAAGCAGCGCGTGGGCGACGACACGCTGCGCCTGCTGATCGATCTGGCCGATGCCTGCGGCGTGCGCGCGCGCATCGACGCGATGTTCGCCGGGGTGCACATCAACGCCACCGAAGACCGCGCCGCCCTGCACGTCGCGTTGCGCGCGCCGGCGGGCACCCGCATCGCGGTCGACGGCACCGATGTCGTGCCCGAAGTGCAGGCCGTCCTGGAGCGCATGGAAGAATTCTCGCGGCGCGTGCGCGATGGGCAATGGACGGGCGCCACCGGGCGCGCCATCCGCAACGTCGTCAACATCGGCATCGGCGGCTCCGACCTCGGGCCGGCGATGGCCGCGCTCGCGCTGCGCCACTACATCGACGGGCCGCAGCCGCGCTTCGTCTCGAACGTCGATCCGGCCGCGATGCGCGAAGCCCTGCAGGGCCTCGATCCGGCGGAAACGTTGTTCGTCGTCTGCTCGAAGACCTTCACCACCCAGGAAACGCTGGTCAACGCCGGCGCCGCGCGCGCCTGGTGCGTCGCCGCGCTCGGGGAGGCGGCGGTTGCGCGCCATTTCGTCGCGGTCTCCACCAACGAAGACGGCGTCCGCAAGTTCGGCATCGACCCGGCGCACATGTTCGGGTTCTGGGACTGGGTCGGTGGCCGCTATTCCATGGATTCGGCGATCGGGCTGTCGACGATGCTCGCGATCGGCCCCGAGCGCTTCCGCGAGATGCTCGCCGGCTTCCACGCCATG
>DATJDY010000371.1:0-2856 GCA_035497155.1 Luteimonas sp. | reverse complement strand
GTACGAACAGGTCCACATCTTCAACGTCAACAACGGCCAGCGCTTCGTGACCTATGCGATCCGCGCCGAGGAAGGCAGCGGCATCATCTCGGTGAACGGCGCCGCCGCGCACCGCGCGCAGCCGGGCGACCTCGTGATCATCTGCGCGTACGGCGCGATGGAAGAAGCCGAAGCCGCGAAGTACAAGCCGACGCTGGTGTACGTGGATCGCCAGAACGCGCTGACCCACACCAACGATTCGATCCCCGCGCAAGCGGCGTAGCGCCTATCGCGCATGTCGCGCAATCGCCCAGGCGACGTGCTCGCGCACCAGGGGGTCGTCGCAGTCGCGGCGTGATTCCAGCGCCGCCAGCGTTCCCGGCGTCGAGGGCGCGTTGCCCAGCGCGATCGCGATGTTGCGCAGCCATCGCTGGTAGCCGCTGCGCCTGATCGCGCTGCCTTCGCTGCGCTGCAGGAATTCCGCCTCGGTCCACGCGAACAGATCCGCCAGCGAGGCCTGGTCGAGGTTGTTGCGCACGCGGAAATCCGGTTCGTCGCTGC
The DNA here is from genome assembly GCA_035497155.1 of Luteimonas sp. GTDB lineage: Bacteria > Pseudomonadota > Gammaproteobacteria > Xanthomonadales > Xanthomonadaceae > Cognatiluteimonas. The sequence continues at coordinate 2,316 of DATJDY010000371.1, read as the reverse complement.
GTGCGGCGAATTTGTTCCAGGGACACGCGAGCTGGCAGTCGTCGCAGCCGAAGATGCGGTTGCCGATCAACGGCCGCAATTCCTCGTCGATCGCGCCTTCGTGCTCGATCGTGAGGTAGGCAATGCAACGGCGCGCATCGAGGCGGTAGGGCGCGACGATCGCCTGCGTCGGGCAGACGTCGATGCAGCGCGTGCAGGTGCCGCAGTGCGCGCTCGCCGGCGGGTCCACCGGCAGCGGCAGGTCGAGGTAGATCTCGCCGAGGAAGAACCAGCTGCCGCCGTCGCTGTCGATCAGGCAGGTGTGCTTGCCGATCCAGCCCAGGCCCGCGTCGCGCGCAAGCGCGCGTTCGAGCACCGGCGCCGAATCGACGAACACGCGATGGCCGAACGGGCCGATCTCCGCCGCGACCGCGTCGGCGAGGCGTTGCAGGCGTTGCCGCATCAGCTTGTGGTAGTCGCGGCCCAGCGCGTAGCGGGCGACGTAGGCGCGCTCGCCGTCGCGCAGGTTCGCCCAGGCCTCGTCGGCGTCGCGGCCGTAGTCGAGGCCGACCGACAGCACGCGTACGGTGCCGGGCACGAGTTCCGGCGGCCGCGCGCGCATGTCGCCGTGGCGTGCCATCCAGTCCATCGATCCGTACAGGCCCTTGGCGAGCCAGTCGCGCAGGTGCGCCTCGTCCGCGCCGAGATCCACGCCGCTGATCCCGCAGCGCTGGAATCCGGCATCGAACGCCAGCGCCTTCAGCCGCGCGGCGATCGCCGCCGGGTCGGGCAGCGTTCGCGGCACGGGCGCGCCGGAGGCATCGGGAGTGGGGGCATGCACGGTGCAAGTATAGAATCGCGCGATGGAAACCATCGGCCCGGACGCACTGCCCGCGTGGCTCCCGCCGCGCCCGCGCGACAGCCACAAGGGCGCCAACGGCCATGTGCTGTGCATCGGCGGCGACCATGGCAGCGGCGGCGCAATCGTGCTTTGCGCGCAGGCGGCGCTGCGCACGGGCGCGGGGCTGGCGAGCGTGGCGACGCGTGCCGCGCACGTGCCGGCCCTGCTTGCGCGGCAGCCGGAAGCCATGGCGCATGCGGTCGAATCGGCGGATGCGCTCGCGCCATTGTTCGCGCGCGCCAGCATCATCGCGATCGGTCCGGGGCTGGGGCAGGGCGGGTGGGGCCGCGCGATGCTTGCGGCCGCGCTGGCAGCGTCGAAGCCGCTGGTGCTCGATGCGGACGCGCTCAACCTGCTCGCCGCGGTGCCGCGCGCATTGCCGGCCGGCACGATCCTGACGCCGCATCCGGGCGAGGCGGCGCGACTCCTCGACAGCGACATCGCCTCCGTGCAGGGCGACCGCAATGCGGCTGCACTTGCACTCGTGCAGCGCTATGGCGCCGTGGTCGTGCTGAAGGGCGCGGGCACGATCGTCGCCGCGCCCGGTCGCATTCCGCGCGTCGTTGCAGCCGGCAATCCCGGCATGGCGACCGGTGGCATGGGCGACCTGCTCACCGGCGTGATCGCGGCGTTGCGCGCACAAGGGCTCGATGCATTCGATGCCGCGTCGTGCGGCGCGCTGCTGCATGCGCATGCCGGTGATCTCGCCGCGCGCGAAGACGGCATGCGCGGCTTGCTGCCATCGGACTTGTTGCCGTGGCTGCATCGTTGCGCGAATCCACGGGGAGCAAGCGCATGACCACCACTGCGCTGGAGTGCGTGCTGCCCGACGCCGATGCGACCGCGCGCCTGGGCGCTGCACTCGCCGCGACGCAGCCCGTGCAGGCGGTCGTGCTTTTGCACGGCGATCTCGGCGCCGGAAAGTCGACGCTCGCACGTGCGTGGTTGCGCGCGCTCGGCGTCGAAGGCGCGATCCGCAGCCCGACCTATACGCTCGTCGAGCACTACCCGCTGCCTGCCGGCGGGAAGGGATTGCATCTGGATCTCTATCGCATCGGCGATGCGCGCGAACTCGATTTCCTTGGCCTGGACGATGCCGGCGCGACCCTGTGGCTGGTCGAGTGGCCTGAGCGTGGACGGGGCGCCTTGCCCCCGGCCGACCTGGAGGTCCGGCTGGCCGTGGATGGGACCGGCCGGCGGTCGGCCCTGGTCCCGCTGTCGGCGATCGGGCAGGCCTGGCTGGGACGCCTGGCCGGGCAGTTGCGGGACCTTCCTGTATAGGGGCCGGAGGAAGTCGCGCCAGGCCCCGGATAATTAAGGGAAAAGTGGCTTGCAAATGGCCGCGATCGGTGATTGAATCCGGCCATGCGCGCGAAGGGGGCTTCCATCCAGCAGATGTTGCTCGCCCTGGCCTTGCTGGCCGGGGTGTGCTGGAA
>DATJDY010000370.1:0-6042 GCA_035497155.1 Luteimonas sp. | reverse complement strand
GCATCCTGCTGGCGATGGACACGATCCCGGACGTGTTCGCGACCGTCGGCAACGTCAGCGCCGACATGGCCGCCACCAGCGTGGTGATTCGCCAGTCGCGGGATGACCCCTGACCCGGGGCGTGCGAAAATCGCGCCCGCTGCCCCCGTAGCTCAGCTGGATAGAGCGTTCCCCTCCTAAGGGAAAGGTCGTGCGTTCGAATCGCGCCGGGGGCGCCACGCCGCGCATCGCAAACACACGGGCCGCGCGCGCCCCGGGCCGTCAGGCGTCGTCGCGGCCCTGGCGGACGACGACGCTGGTGGCGGCCATGTCGGCGCTGACGTTGCCGACGGTCGCGAACACGTCCGGGATCGTGTCCATCGCCAGCAGGATGCCGAGCGGGCCGGGCGGCAGGCCCATCGCCGTCGTGACGGGCAGGTTGGTGGCCATGAAGCTGACCTGGCCGGGCAGGCCGACCGAACCCATGCTGATCAGCACGGCGAGCGCTGCGCCGGTCGCGAGTTGCGTCGCGGTGAGATCGACGCCGAACGCCCAGGCGATGAACGACGCGGTGGCCACGTACTGGATCGGGCTGGTGATGCGGAACAGCGACACCGCCATCGGCAGCACCAGCGACGCGACCTCGCGCGGATAGCCGAGGTTGCGGTCGCAGCTCTGCAGCATCGCCGGCAGCGAGGCCAGCGACGACTGCGTGCTCGCGGCCACGGCCTGCGGCGGCGCGAGCGCGGTGAGGAAGCGTCGCAGGCGCTCGCCGCCCCACAGCACCGCCACCGGCAGCATCATCACGGTGACCGCGATGTACAGCAGGCATTCGAGCCCGATGTAGACGCCGAGCGCGCTGATCATGCCCAGGCCCGCGCGCGCGCAGACCGACAGGATCAGCGCGAACACGCCGGCGGGCGCGGTCCACAGCACCCAGCGCACGACCACGATCATCGCGTCGGCGATGGCCTGGAAGAAGTCGACCATCTTCGCGCGGCGGTCGGCGTCGATGCGGGTGAGCGCGAAGCCGAAGAACAGCGCGAACACCACCAGCGGCAGCATCGCGCTCTGCGCGGCCGCCGCGATCGCGTTGCTCGGCACCATCGCCACCAGCGAGTCGGCCCAGTGCGTCGGCGCGATCGCCGCCGGCACGCCGCCGCCGGACGCGCCATGCAGCGCTGCGGCCAGGCCGGGATCGCGTGGCACGAACGACAGTGCGACCGGCGCGACCAGCGCCGTGAACGCCGCGGCGCCCGACAGGATGACCAGGAACACCACGATCGCGCGGCGCGCGGTGCGTCCGGAGCTCGCGGCATCGCTGGCCGTGTTGACGCCGACGATCACCAGCGCCAGCACCAGGGGCACCACGGTCATCTGCAGCGCGTTGAGCCACAGCTTGCCGAACGGCTGGACCACGTCCGCGACGCGGACGCCCAGCACGGGATCGACCCAGGCCAGCAGCAACCCGACGATCGCGCCGGCGGCCAGGCCGGCGAGGATGCGCGTGGTGGCGCTCATGCCTGGTGCTCCTTCGCGGCGAGGGCGGGGAGCTTCCACGCGGATTGCAGGCGCTGGTATTCGGCCGCGGGCAGCAGCACGAACACCGGGCGCCGGTCGGCATCGAGCCAGCGCAGCAGCGTTTCCATGGAGGCGGGCGCCATCGCGGTGCAGCCGGCGGTGGTGCCGTCCGGCGACTTCCACAGGTGGCCGAAGATGCAGCTGCCGGCGCCGCGTTCGCCGCGCGGGTTGTTGGCGATGACGAAGCCGAGGCGGTAGCGCTGGTCGCCGTCGGCGTGCAGGTCGCGGCGCATCGGTTCGGTCGAATCCTTCACCGCGGCGGCACCGACGTCGGTGCTGTCGACGATGCGGTTGTAGTACGGCGAACCGTCGACATCCACGCACCAGTCGTTCGCGTCCAGTGCGTCGTAATGCAGGCCGGTCGTGGCGGTGGGCGCGTAGCCGAAGGCTTCGTCGATCGTGAACACGCCGGCGGGGCTGCGACCGTCGCCCTCGTGCTTGACCGGGCCGCTGTCGCCAGCGGGAACCTCATGCAATCCAGTACCCCAGGCCGCACCGGTGCGGCCGATGACCACGGGCACCGCGGTGCCGGCTTCGCGCCAGGCGCCACCGGCATCGCGTTCGAAGCGGCGCAGTTCGCCGCTGGTGGCATCCCAGCCGGGGGTGGTGACGACGACCATCTGCCGCGACTGCGCCCATGGCGCGCTGGCGTTCGCGCCCGCGTCCGCGTGTGCGGGTGCCACTGCACTGGTCGCGCAGGCGGTGCCCAGCGCGGCGAAGGCGAGGACGGTGCTGCTGAGGAGCGTTCGGAGCATCGGTGCCTCGACGGAAAAGGTGATGTCAGGACTCGAGCAGCGGCTGGATCCGCTCGAGGTTGGCGAGCAGGCACTCGCGGCGTTCGCGCCCGGATTCGCACAGGGTCACGAACAGGCCGTCGAGCAGGTGCTGCAGCGCGGAGTGGTAGAGCAGGGGTTCGATGTGCGCGCGCTCGTCGTGCGCCGACACCAGCAGCGCCACGTCGGCGAGGGCGCGCAGCGAATTCGAGGTGTGGCGGGTGACGGTGATCACCTGGCCACGCAGCTCGCGCACGTAACGGCACAGCTGGCACAGCGCGGGTTGCTTGCCGTGCTCGGAGAACACCAGCAGCACGTCGCCCGGGCGCGCAGCGGACATGCTCGCGGTCATGTGCGCCGGGTCGAAGTTGTGCACGCTCAGGATGCCGAGCAGCGACAGGCGCTGGGCGAAGGCGCGGGCGTGGATGTCGTCCTCGCCCAGGCCGATGATGTAGACCTTGCCGGCGCCCGCGATCGCCGCGGCCGCGGCCGCGATCGCTTCGGGCGGGTTGATCAGGCGCGTGGCTTCCTCGGCTTCCGACTTGCTGCGCCAGAGGCTGGAGGCGAGGCTCGCGGCGCGGTCGTCGCTCGCCGCCTCGGTGGCGGTTTCGCCATGGCCGTTGTCGGCGCGGACCAGCGCCTCGCTGATCGAGAGCTTCAGGTCGGGATAGCCGCGGAAACCGAGCTTCTGGCAGAACTTCACCACGCTCGACTGGCTGATGCCCAGGGCATTGGCCAGTTGCTGCGAAGAATAGTCGCGCAGCAGCTGCGCGTTCTCGAGCACGAAGTCGGCGATGCGGCGCTCGATGGCCGACATCCTGTCGCGTTCGGAGCGGATCTTGACCAGTGCCGACATCGGCCGGGACTCAGGCGGCCTTGTCGGACAGCGTCGCCAGGCCGGCGATCTCGCGGATGCCCAGGCCCGGCGCGTCGGTGATCGAGATTTCCGACTCGTCGAAGATCACGCCGCCCTTCACCGGGTCGTACTGGCACAGCGACGGCCCGTCCAGGTCGACCTTGGTGATCACGTCGGACTTGGCCACCGCCAGGTGCACCGCCGCGGCCACGCCGATGCTCGACTCGAGCATGCAGCCGATCATGCAGTCGATGCCGTGCATGCCGCAGATGTCGGCGATGCGCACCGCGTTGGAGATGCCGCCGGTCTTCATCAGCTTGATGTTGACGATGTCGGCGGCGCGCATCCGGATGAGCTCGATCACTTCCATCGGCCCGAACACGCTCTCGTCGGCCATCACCGGCGTATGCACGCGCTCGGTGACGTAGCGCAGGCCTTCCAGGTCGTGCGCCTTGACCGGCTGTTCGACCAGCTCGAGCTTGACGCCCGCGTCCTCCAGCGTCTGCAGCGCGTACACCGCCTGCTTGGCGGTCCAACCCTGGTTCGCGTCGAGGCGGAGCAAGGCGCGGCCCTCGACCGCGGCGTGGATCGCCTTGGTCCGCTCGATGTCGACGCCGATGTCCTTGCCGACCTTGATCTTCAGCGACTCGAAGCCGCGCTCCACTGCCGCCAGCGAATCGGCGACCATCTTGTCGATGTAGTCGACGCTGATGGTGATGTCGGTGGTGATCGCCGGCTCGCCGCCGCCGAGCAGCTGGTACAGCGGCGCGCCGTACAGCTGGCCCCACAGGTCGTGGACCGCGATCTCGACCGCGGCCTTGGCGCTGGAATTCTTCTCCATCGCGCCCTGGACCAGGTGGGTGATGCGGTTGAGGTTGGCGATTTCCTGGCCGACGATGCGCGGGGCGATGTAATGCCGGATCGCATCGACGATGGAGCCGTGGGTGTCGCCGGTGATCACCGCCGTCGCCGGCGCGCTGCCGTAGCCGACGGCGCCCGTGTCGGTGTGGACCATCACGACGACGTCCTCCACCTGTTCCACCGAGCGCAGCGCGGTCTTGAACGGCGTCTTCAGCGGGACCCGCAGCATCCCGAAGCGGATGTCAGTGATCTTCATTTGTCTTGGGCCACCCGGACGATGTTGGTGATGCGGTCCACGTAGTCGTGGTCCTTGCCGAAGCGCAGCGGGAGCAGCGGCGTCAGCGACACGCCGTTGAGGTGCAGCGAGCGGGGCTGGCCGTCGGCGCCCATGAAGCTGCCGCCGTTGGTGTCGTGGATGACGTAGGGCTGGCCGTCGATGCGGCCGGCGAACATCATCACGTGGCCGGGAATGTAGATCAGGTCGCCGACGTCGAGCGCGGCGACCGCGGCCATGCGCTTTTCGCGGCTGTCGCCGGCCTCGAAGTGGGTGCGCTGGAACGCCGGGCTCACCGACTGGTCGCTGGTGTTGCGCGGCATCTGCACGCCCATGCTGTGGTACACGTCGGACACGAAGCCGCTGCAGTCGCGGCCGTTGTACGAATGTCCCCAGCCGTAGCGTTCGCCGAGGAACTTGAAGGCCTGGCGCAGGATGTTGCCGCGGGTCAGCGGCAGGTAGTCGGCCGCGCTGCCCTGGTTGCGTTGCAGGAGCGCTGGCGCGAAGGCGAGGCTGCCGTCGGCGTTGCGCACCGGCAGTTCGAGCACCCACGAGGTGTACGGGAACTGGCCGTTGACGGGCTTGTCGTACGGCGGGGGCGCGAGCGGCACGCGCACGCCCATGTCGAGTTGCAGTTCCGACACGCGCGGCTCCTCGCGCGTGAACACGGTGCGCGGCTTGGCGTCGGTGATCACGCGGTAGGGCGCCTTCGCGCCGTAGCCGAGCACCGCGTCGCGCGCGCCTTCGGCGATCGCATCGGCCTCGACCCACGCCGCGTAGCGCTCGCTCACCACGAACAGCCACTTGCCGTCGGCGCTCGCATGGACGATCGCCACCGCCGCGCCGGGGAACAACGCGCTTTCCTGGAACCGGTCGATGTCGCCGTCGTCGTCGCTGCTGAACACGCGCAGCGCGGTCGGGAAGGTGCGCAGCATCGCGCGCTCGACCGCCATGCCGTAACGGGTGGACTGGCTCGCGGGAATCGCGTCCATCGCGCGGTTGCCGACGATCGCGTCGAGCGTGGCCTTCGGCACCGGCTTGCCGTTTTCGTCCCACAGCGGGCGCGACGGCGGCGAGGCCAGGCCCTCGATCCAGCCCGCGACCTGCGCGCGCGCCAGCGTCGGCGGCAGCGCGGCGAGATCGTGCATCGAATCGTCGACCTGGAACAGCCGCGCGTTGCGCGCCGCGATCGCGGCAGGCGTCATGAGCACGGCGTCGGCGTTCTTCGTCCGCGCCACCCAGAAGTCGGACGAGAAGTAGGCCGCCTCGACACCGGGGACGCCGGTCGGCGACGCGGTGGCCGCAGCGGCCTGGCCACGCGCCAGTCCCGGCGCGGCGGTGAAGGCGACGGGAAGCGCCAGCGCAAGCGCCAGCGCGGTGAGAGCAGGGGTCCGGAGTCGCATGCGCAGCACCTCGAAAGGCCTCAGGTCGGAGCCAGGGAAGAAAGCACCTGGGCGATCAACAGCCCGTAGCCGGTGCCAAGGATATAGCCGAGCAGCGCCAGGAGCACCGCCACGGGAACGAGCGCGGCGGAATACGTCGCCGCCAGCACCGGGCAGGCGGCCACGCCGCCCACGTGCGCCAGCGAGGAGATCCCGCACAGGTACAGGTCGAAATGGAACAGGCGCGCGGCGACGAGCATGATCGCCGCGTGGATCGCGAGGATCGTGATGCCGCACAGCAGGTAGAGCGGGGCGGTGGAGATGCCTTCGAAATTG
>DATJDY010000369.1:0-5263 GCA_035497155.1 Luteimonas sp. | reverse complement strand
GCCTGGCGCGCCTGCTGCGCGCCGCACAGCCGAAGTTCTGGGAGTACGCGCTGCGCCTGCGCGACAAGCGCTACGCCGGCAGCCTGCTCGACCCGATCGCGATGAACCCGGTGCTGCACGTCTCGCAGCGCTATCCGGCCGCGCGCCTGTGCGCGGCCGCGGTCGTGCCGCTGGCGCGGCATCCGCGTTACGACGGCCGCGTCATCGTGTTCGACCTCGACGCCGACCCCGCACAGGTGCTCGACCTCGACGCCGCGGCCATCGCGGCACGGCTGTTCGTGCGGCGCGAGGAACTCCCCGAAGGCGTCGAACGCATCGCACTGAAGGAAGTCCACCTCAACCGCAGCCCGGCGCTGGTGGCGTGGAACCACCTGCGCGATGGCGACTTCGAGCGGCTGGCGATCGACCGCGCCGCGATCGAGGCGCGCGCCGCGCGCCTGCGCGCCGCCGGACCCGCGCTCGCCGAGAAGATCCGGCAGGTGCATGCGCTGGAGCGCGAACGCGTGCCAGCCGATCCCGACGCCTCGCTCTACGACGGCTTCCTGCCGGATGCCGACCGGCGCCGCTGCGCACAGGTGCGAGCGACGCCGCCGCAGCTGCTCGGCGGCCAGGATTTCGGTTTCTCGCAGCCGCGGCTGGATGAACTGCTGTTCCGCTATCGCGCGCGCAACTGGCCCGAACTCCTGGCCCCGGCCGAGCGCGAGCGCTGGGATGCGTTCCGGCGCGCGCGGCTGGCCCCGGGCTCCGGGCTGGCCTCGCCCGACCTCGCGCGCTTCGAGGCTGATATCGCGACGCTGCGCGCGCAGCACGCCGGCGACGCCGCGAAGCTGGCGCTGCTCGGCGAACTGGAGACATGGCGCGCGCAAATCGGCCTGCAAGCCCCGGCGCAAGCAGCTACGCCCGCGCCTGTGCCTGCCGCGGGCGTCGACGCCCTGCCTGGAACCACCGCATGAGCTCCTACTTCAGCCCGAAATCCTTCACCTTCCTGCGCGGCATCGCACGCCACAACGAACGCACCTGGTTCCATGCGCACAAGGCCGACTACGAGGCGCACGTGCGCGTGCCCTTCAAGCGCCTGCTCGGCGACCTGCAGCCGGCGCTCGCGGCCATCAGCACGCACTATCGTTCCGATCCGCGCACGGTCGGTGGTTCGATGTTCCGCATCCAGCGCGACACGCGTTTCTCCGGCGACAAGGCGCCCTACAAGGGCTGGCAGGGCGCACGCCTGTTCCACGAGCGCCGGCGCGAAGTCGCGGCGCCGTCGTTCTACGTGCACCTCGAACCGGGCGGCTGCTTCGTCGGCGCGGGCCTGTGGCATCCCGAGACGCATACACAACGGCGCGTGCGCCAGTTCATCTTCGAAAACCCCGCCGGCTGGGAGCGCGCCGCGCACGCGCCCGCCTTCCGGAAGCGCTACGACCTCGGCGCGGACGACATGCTGGTTCGCAATCCGCACGGGTTCCCGGCGGATTTCCCGTTCATCGAGGACCTGCGCCGGCGCAATTTCACCGCCTGGCGCGGCATCGACGATGCCACGATGGCCGGTCCGCGCCTGCGCCAGACGGTCGAACGCGACCTCGCGGCACTCGCGCCGTTCGTCGATTACCTTTGCGCGGCGCTGGACCTGGAGTTCTGAGCGCCTGAAGCCGCGCCGGCGCGCATACACGCCCGCGGGCGCCCGCTTTCACCGCCACTGCACGTCGCATGCACGCCCCCTCGGCTAGCGTTGGGTGTCATCCCCCGAAGCGCCCGAGAATGAAGATCGCCCAGATCGCCCCCTTGTGCGAAGCCGTGCCGCCGCCGCTCTACGGCGGCACGGAACGCATCGTCGCCTGGCTCACCGACGCGCTGGTCGACCTGGGCCATGACGTCACCCTGTTCGCTTCGGCCGATTCGCACACGCGCGCCCGGCTGGTGTCAGGCCGCGATTGCGCGATCCGCATGGATCCGGCGCCGCTGAAGTCCGACCTGGCCGCGCACCTGTCGATGCTGCACGAGGTTCGTGCGCGAGCCGCCGAGTTCGACGTGCTGCATTTCCACATCGACCTGCTGCATTTCCCGATGTTCGAGGAATTCGCCGGGCGCACCATCACCACGCTGCACGGGCGCCTGGACCTCAAGGACCTCGACCACGCGTATCGTCGCTGGCCGCGCTATCCGCTGGTCTCGATCTCCGACGACCAGCGCAGGCCGCTGCGCTTCGCCAACTGGCGCGGCACGGTGCACCACGGCTTGCCCGAGACCCTGCTTCCATTCAGCCCGCGCGCCGAGGGCAGTTACCTCGCGTTCCTGGGGCGCATTTCGCCGGAGAAGCGCCCCGATCGCGCGATCGCCATCGCCCGCGCCACCGGCATGCCGCTGCGCATCGCCGCCAAGGTCGACGACGCCGACCGCCAGTACTTCCGCGAGTCCATCGAGCCACTGCTCGACGATCCGCTGGTGGAATTCGTGGGCGAGATCGGCGACGCCGACAAGGCGCGCTTCCTCGGCGACGCGGCGGCGCTGCTGTTCCCGATCGACTGGCCGGAACCCTTCGGGTTGGTGATGATCGAGGCGATGGCCTGCGGCACGCCGGTCGTCGCCTGGAACCGCGGCTCGGTGCCGGAAGTCCTGGAGGATGGCGTCACCGGCCGCATCGTCGACAACCTGGATGCGGCAGCCGATGCGGTGCGCGAGGTGGTCGGCTACGACCGCGGCCGCATCCGCGCCACGTTCGAACGCCGCTTCTCCGCGACCGCGATGGCGCGACGCTACGAGGACCTCTATGGCCAGCACCTTCCCATCGAACGGGAGTGCTTCCGTCGCCTCGCCTGATGCGGCGGCGCCGGATTCCGTCGCCCCGCCTCGCACCGCCGAGGTGCAACCGGCGGCGACCGCCGCGTCGTTCACCACGCACGTCCTGAAGGACGGCGACAGCTTCCTGGTCGCCAACGCCTACGGCGACATCGAGGGCGAGAGCGACGGCCTGTTCCACGACGACACCCGGCTGCTGTCGAAGGCGCGGCTGAGCATCGCCGGGGTCCGGCCCGAGATGCTGAGCGCCACGGTCACCCGCGACAACGTGTTCTTCGTCGCCCACCTCACCAACCATCCGCTGCCGCCGCTGGGCGTCGATCCCCTCCCGTCCGGCTTGCTGCACATGGTGCGCACGCGCTTCCTCAGCGGCAACCGGCTGTACGAGCGGCTGCGCTTCCACAACTACGGGCGGGGGCCGATGCGGGTGCCGCTGCGTTTCGACTACGCCGCCGACTTCCGCGACATGTTCGAGGTGCGCGGCTGCGTGCGCGCGACCCGCGGCGAACTGCTGCCCGTCGAGGTCGGGCGCGACCAGCTGGCGTTCGCGTATCGCGGGCTCGACGGCAGGATGCGCCACTCGGTGGTGTCCTTCTCGCGCGCGCCGGTCGCGATCGACGCGGATGGCGCGCGCTTCGAGCTGCTGCTGGAGGCCGGCGCCAGCGACGACCTGTTCATCGAGGTCGGCCTGGCCGCGCAGGACGTGCCGTCGCGCGAACGCTACCGCGCGGCGGCAGCGCATGCGCGGCGGCGGATGCGATCACGCGCCAGGCGCGGCGCGCGCGTGGCGAGTGGCGGGCCCTTGTTCGGCGACTGGATGGGGCGCTCGCGCGCCGACCTGGCATTGCTCACCAGCGACCTGCCGACCGGGCCGTATCCGTACGCCGGCATCCCATGGTTCTCGACGCCGTTCGGCCGCGATGCGGTGGTGACCTCGCTGCAGGTGCTGTGGCTCGATCCCGGGCTCGCGCGCGGCGTGCTCGCGTTCCTGGCGGAACACCAGGCGCACGAAGCCTCGGCGTTCATGGACTCGGCGCCGGGCAAGATCATGCACGAGACCCGCAAGGGCGAAATGGCGGCGTTGCGCGAACTCCCGTTCGGCCTGTACTACGGCGGCGTCGACACCACGCCGCTGTTCGTGATGCTGGCCGGCGCCTACGCGCGGCGCACCGGCGACATGGCGTTCATCGAGCGACTGTGGCCGGCGCTGCGCGCGGCAACGGCCTGGATCGAGCGTACCTGCGACGCGAACCCCGACGGCTTCCTAGACTATGCGCGCGGCGCCGACAGCGGGCTCGCGAACCAGGGCTGGAAGGACAGCAGCGACTCCGTCTTCCACGCAGACGGCCGCATTCCCGACGGGCCGATCGCACTGGTCGAGGTGCAGGGCTACGTGTTCGCGGCGCTGCAGGCGATGTCGGCGCTTGCGCGCCTGCGCGGCGAAGCGGAGCCAGCCGCGCGCTGGCGGCAACGCGCGCGCGCCTTGCAGTCCGCAGTCGAAGCGCGCTTCTGGATGCCGGACGCCGGCTTCTACGGCATCGCCATCGACGGCCGCGGCGAACTGTGCCGGGTCCGCGCCAGCAACCCCGGGCACCTGCTCTACACCGGGCTGCCGGCGCCCGGGCGCGCCGCGCAAGTGGCCGCGACGCTGTTGTCGCCTGCCTTCGCCACCGGCTGGGGCATCCGCACGCTGGCCGAGGGCGAGGCGCGCTACAACCCGATGTCCTACCACAACGGCTCGGTGTGGCCGCACGACACCGCGCTGTGCGCCGCCGGCATCGCGCGCAGCGGCGATCGCGAGGGCGCGCTGCGCCTGTTTCGCGCGATGTTCGACACCGCCTCGCACTTCGAGATGCGCCTGCCGGAGCTGTTCTGCGGCTTCGCGCGCAAGCACGGCAACATGCCGGTGTCCTACCCGGTCGCGTGCCTGCCGCAGGCGTGGGCTGCTGGCGCCGCCTTCATGCTGCTGCAGGCCTGCCTCGGCGTGGAGGTCGACGGTCGCACCGGCGAGATCCGCGTGCATCGGCCGCGGCTGCCGCTCGGCGTCGACCGCGTGTCCGTTCGCGGCCTGGCGGTCGGCGAACACCAGGTCGACCTGGTGTTCCAGCGCGCCGGCGCGCAGGTGGTCGCGTTCACCGAAGGCGAGGACGCCGGCGCGGTACCGATCCGCAGCACCTGATTCAGGAATTCGCGATGCCGTGCGGTACGTGGCCCGCGGCAACGTGGTCGCGCGCGGAGGCGATGTTGTGCTCCGAATCGTCGAAGAAGATGTCGGCTCCGAAGGCCTCGAGGAATGGCCCCTTTTCGCGACCGCCCAGGAACAGCGCTTCGTCCAGCCGCACGCCCCACTCGCGCAGCGTCCGGATCACCCGCTCGTGCGCGGGCGCCGAGCGCGCGGTGACCAGGGCCGTGCGGATCGGCGAGGCATCGCCGGGGGGGAACGCCGCCTGCAGCCGATGCAGCGCATCGA
>DATJDY010000368.1:0-3648 GCA_035497155.1 Luteimonas sp. | reverse complement strand
GTGGACGTGCCGATTTCGCCGGAGACCGCACCACTGTCGACGGCCGTATCGGTTTCGTCCTCCAGCGACGCGTCCACGCGCTCGATCGCCTGCAGGCTTTCGCCTTCGCCCAGGCGGATCAGGGTCACGCCCTGCGTGTTGCGGCCGACCTGTGCGATCTCGGAGGCGCGCGTGCGGACCAGCGTGCCGCCGTCGGAGATCAGCAGGACCTCGTGGTGCCCGCTGAGCTGGATCGCGCCGACCAGCTTGCCGTTGCGCTCGGTGGTCTGCAACGCGATCACGCCCTGCGTGCCACGGCCCTTGCGCGGGTAGTCCTCGACCGGCGTGCGCTTGCCGAAACCGTGCTCGCTCGCGGTGAGGATGTCGCCGTCGCCTTCGATCACGACCAGGCTGCGCACTTCCTCGCCCTGTGCCAGCTTCATCCCGCGCACGCCGGTGGCGGTGCGGCCCATCGGCCGGACGGTGTTGCCGGCGAAGCGCACGGCCTTGCCGTTGCTCGCGAACAGCATGATGTCGCGGGTGCCGTCGGAAAGCGCGACGCCGACCAGCGCGTCGCCTTCGTCCAGGTTGATCGCGATCTTGCCGCGCTGCAGGCGGTACGAATACTCGGGCAGCGGCGTCTTCTTGACCGTGCCGTTGCGCGTGGCGAAGAACACGAAGCAGTCCGGGCTGTACTCGCGCACCGGCAGCACCGCCTGCACCTTCTCGCCTTCCTCCAGCGCGATCCAGTTGATGATCGGGCGGCCGCGCGCGTGCGGGCCGGCATCGGGCAACTGGTGCACCGGCAGCCAGAACACGCGCCCGTTGCTGGTGAAGGTCAGCAGCGTGTCGTGCGTGTTCACCAGCCACAGCTGGTCGATGAAGTCCTCGTCCTTGGTGGACGCGGCGTTGCGGCCGCGGCCACCGCGCTTCTGCGCGCGATAAGCGCTGACCGGCTGGCGCTTGGCGTAGCCGGCGTGCGACAGCGTGACCACCACGTCTTCCGGCGCGATCAGGTCGAGGATGTCGAGGTCTTCTTCGCTGGCGCGGATCTCGCTGCGGCGCGCGTCGCCGAACTCGGCCTTGAGGTCGCGCAGCTCGGTGCGGATCACCTCGAGCAGCACGTCCGGATCCTCGAGGATCTCGATCAGGCCGCGGATGGCCTCGAGCAGCTCGCGGTATTCCTCGGTGAGCTTCTCCTGCTCCAGCCCGGTGAGGCGGTGCAGGCGCATCTCGAGGATCTGCTGGGCCTGGGTCTCGGTGAGCTGGTAGTGGCCGGTCGCGGCGATGAGGCCGACGCCGGCGGGCAGGTCCTCGGGACGCGAGGCTTCCGCGCCGGCGGCCGCGAGCAGCGTGCCGACCAGGCCCGGCTCCCAGGTGCGCGACAGCATCCGGTCGCGCGCCTCGTTCGGGTTCGCCGAGGTCTTGATCAGCTCGATCATCTCGTCGATGTTGGCGAGCGCGACGGTCAGCCCTTCGAGGATGTGCGCCCGCGCACGCGCCTTGCGCAGGTCGAAGATCGTCCTGCGCGTCACCACCTCGCGGCGGTGGCGCACGAACGCTTCCAGCATCTGCTTGAGGTTCAGCAGCTGCGGGCGGCCGTCGACCAGCGCCACCATGTTGATGCCGAACACCGACTCCATCGGCGTCTGCGAGTAGAGGTTGTTGAGGACCACCTCGGCCGATTCGCCGCGCTTGATCTCGATGTAGATGCGCATGCCGTCCTTGTCGGACTCGTCGCGCAGCTCGCTGATGCCTTCGAGCTTCTTTTCCTTCACCAGCTCGGCGATCTTCTCGATCAGCCGCGCCTTGTTGACCTGGTACGGGATCTCGGTGACCGCGATCGCCTCGCGGCCGTTGTCGGCGACCTCGATGTCGGCCTTGGCGCGCATGCGCACGCGGCCGCGGCCGGTGCGGTAGGCCAGGTGGATGCCGCCCACGCCGTTGATGATGCCCGCGGTCGGGAAATCCGGACCGGGGATGTGCTGCATCAGCCCTTCGATGTCGATCGCCGGGTCGTCGATCAGCGCGATCGTCGCGTCGATCACTTCCGACAGGTTGTGCGGCGGGATGTTGGTCGCCATGCCGACCGCGATGCCGGCGGAACCGTTGACCAGCAGGTTCGGGAACCGGGTCGGCATGACCGTCGGCTCGAGTTCCTTCTCGTCGTAGTTGGGCTGGAAGTCGACGGTGTCCTTGTCGATGTCCGCCATCAGCTCATGCGTGAGCCGCGACATGCGCGCTTCGGTGTAGCGCATGGCCGCCGCGGAGTCGCCGTCGATCGAGCCGAAGTTGCCCTGCCCGTCGACCAGCATGTAGCGCAGCGAGAAGGGCTGCGCCAGACGCACCAGCGTGTCGTACACCGACTGGTCGCCGTGCGGGTGGTACTTGCCGATGACGTCGCCGACGATGCGCGCCGACTTGTAGTACGGCTTGCCGGCGTGCGCGCCGAGTTCGTTCATCGCGTGGAGGACGCGACGGTGCACGGGCTTGAGGCCGTCGCGCACGTCGGGAAGTGCGCGGCCCACGATCACGCTCATCGCGTAATCGAGGTAGCTGCGGCGCATCTCGTCCTCGAGGTTGACCGGGATGATTTCCTTGGCGGTTTCGGCCATCTGGGATCCGTTCTGGAGGTGGTGCCGGGGGCTGCGGGCAGCGCCCGGAAAACGACAGGAAATGATACCACGCGGGCGCCCGGAAAGCACCCGTTTTTATTCGACGACTCAATGACTTAGCAGAGGTTTCCGGGCACTGTCCCGGGCGCCGCCGGATTGCGCGCCGGCCTCAGCCGAAAGCGGCCCGCATCGAGGCTTCCCCGGGCGCTTCGACGACGCCCTTCTCGGTCACGATCGCATCGATCAACTCGTGCGGCGTGACGTCGAAAACCGGGTTCCAGGCGGCGATGCCCTCGGCCACGGTGCGCACGCCGCCGAGCGCGTGCAGCTCGCCCGGCTCGCGCTCTTCGATCTCGATGCGGTCCCCTGATGGCGTATCCATGTCCACCGTCGAGGACGGCGCCACGACCATGAACTTCACCCCGTGGTGGCGGGCCGCGATCGCGAGCTGGTAGGTGCCGATCTTGTTGGCGACGTCGCCGTTGGCGCAGATGCGGTCGGCGCCGACCACCACCCATTGCACCTGTCCGGTCTTCATCAGGTGCGAGGCGGCCGCGTCGGCGATCAGGGTGGCATCGATGCCGTCCTGTTGCAGTTCCCAGGCGGTCAGGCGCGCGCCCTGCAGCCACGGCCGGGTTTCCCCGGCGAACACGCGGGCGATGCGGCCCTGGGCGACGCCGGCGCGGATTACGCCGAGCGCGGTGCCGAAGCCGGCGGTGGCCAGAGAGCCGGTGTTGCAGTGGGTCATGACGCCGCTGCCGGGTTCGATCAGCGCGGCGCCGAGCACGCCCATGCGGCGGTTCGCGGCAAGGTCCTCGCGTTCGATGGCGGCGGCTTCGGTTTCCAGGGCGGCGCGCCATCCGGAGGCGCCGTTCGTGTTGCCGGCGCTGTCGGCGCTCGCGCGTGCCAGCGCCGCGCGCATCCGCGCCAGCGCCCACGCCAGGTTCACCGCGGTCGGGCGCGCGGCGTTCAAGCGGCCGAGCGCGGGCTCCAGCGCCTGCGCGGCTTCGGCGGCGGAGTCCGCGTCGACATCGCGCGCCGCCAGCACCGCGCC
>DATJDY010000367.1:0-2898 GCA_035497155.1 Luteimonas sp. | reverse complement strand
AGCCGGGCGCTTCGGCGTCGAGGTTGGCGATGGCGCCCTCCTCGCTCACCGGCGACAGCGCGACCTTCACCAGCAGCGGCGACGACGCGCCCAGCGCGCCGCCATCGCCGAAGTCGAACGTCGCGACGAGTTGCCGGCCTTCGATCTGCGCGCGTTCCGCGGGATCCTTGTAGCCCGGCGGCGGGAAGCCCTTGTACGGAACGTCCGCCTCGGTGTCGTTTAGCGCGTGGCCGGCCAGCGGCTTCGAGAAGCGCATCGCGAAGTACAGCTGCCGCCCCGGGGCCCAGCCGCGCGTCTCGCGAAAGCCGGTGACGGTGCCGTCGGGATGCACGCGGATGCGCGACCACGAGACCTTGCCGGGGTAGTCGTACATCGAGGTGCGCAGGTCGAGCAGCACGTGCGCGGGCTTGCCGGCAGGGAATGCATAGCGGTGCATGCCGACGCGCTCGCCGGCGGTGAGCTCTGCGCGCACGTTGTAGTCGGCGAGCGTGACGGCGTAATAGCCGGGCTCGGCGCGCTCCGTGTCGTGGCTGAAGCGCGAGGTGTAGCCGCTGCCTGGCTGGTCGGGATCGCCGCGCTCGAGCTTCGCGTCGCCGCTGATCGGCATCAGCAGCACGTCGCCGAGATCGGAATGGCCGGTGCCGGAGAAATGCGTGTGCGAGAAGCCGACGATCGTGGTGTCGTCGTGGCGATAGCCCGCGGCCCAGGCGTAGCCCTTGTTGCGCGGCTGGATGCGCGTGTCCGGGCTCAGCTGCACCATGCCGAACGGAACGACGGCGCCGGGGAAGGTGTGGCCTTCGCCGCCGGTACCGATGAAGGGGTCGACCGAGGCGACGGCGCGCTCGCTGCGCGCGTCGGGGGTCGTCGCGGCTGCGCCGCCCATCGTCGCGATCATCAACAGTCCCGCGACGGCGGCCGCGCCGCCCGATGCCCTGGCCATGGTGTCGTCCCCGCAGATGATTTGGATCGGTCCAAACCGCGACCCTAGCATCGCCGACCGCGCCGGGCATGTTGCGACGCAAAATGCTTCCGGTGAGCTTTGCGGTCACGATGCCCGGGCATTTGGATCGGTCCAAACCCATGCCCGCCCGCCGTCCCGCTGCCGTCTCCGCCGCTGCTGCCGTCACCGCTGCCCGTGCGGTCGGCGACCGGCGCGTCACCCTGGCCGACATCGCCGCCGGCTGCGGCGTGTCGCGCTCGACGGTGTCGCTGGTGCTGGGGCGCAGCCCGCTGGTGCACGCCGAGACCCGGGCCAAGGTGCAGGCCGAACTCGACCGCCAGGGCTACGTCTACCACCGCGGCGCCGCGAGCCTGCGCAGCCGCGCGTCGAACGCGGTCGCGCTGGTGATCAACGACCTGTCGAACCCGTTCTTCGCCGAATTCGCCGGTGGCGTCGATGCAGCGCTCGCTGAAGCGGGCTACGTGATGCTGCTCGGCAGCAGCGGCGAGTCGCCGGAACGGCAACAGGCGGTGCTCGCGTCGCTGATGGAACACGATCCGGCCGCAGTGATCCTCTCGCCGGCCGAGCACAGCGAGCCGGCGCGACTGCATCGGCTGGTCGGCGCGCATACGCCGGTGCTGGTGTTCAACCGCGCGCTGGACGAAGGCGCGGGCGCGGGACCGCACGCTGGGGCCGGCGATGGCTGGGACTTCCTCGCGCTCGACAACCGCCGCGGTGCGCGCCTCGCCACCGGACATCTGCTGGAACAGGGGCACCGCGCGATCGCGTTCTTCGGCGGGCACCGCGATTCCTCGTCGTGCGGCGAACGCCGCGCCGGTTACCACGACGCGCTCGCCGCCGCGGGCATCGCGCCGGATCCGGCATGGCTCGTCGAATGCGCGCCGACGCGACTCGAGGCGGCGCGCCAGGCGGGCGCGCTGTTCGCGCGCGATCCGGCGCCGACCGCAGCGGTCTGCTACAACGATGCGGTCGCGCTCGGACTGATGAGCGGGCTCGCCGCGCGCGGTCGCCGCGCCGGCGTCGACTTCGCGCTCACCGGCTTCGACGACATCCCCGAGGCCGCCGTCTCCGCGCCACCGCTCACGACCATTGCAGTTGCGCCACGCGAACGCGGCGTGCAGGCCGCGCGCCTGGTACTCGAGCGCCTCGCCGACCCGCAACGCGCCACGCATGCAGCTCGCACCCTCGTCGCCGACGCGCGCCTCGTGGTGCGCGCCAGCAGCCTCGTCGCCCCGCACGACGCCACTCCGCACGCCCACCCGCACGCAGCCCAGGGACCCGCCGCATGACCTCGCCAGCGATGCCTTCGATGCCGTCGACGCCGCAAGCCCCGTCGCGCCAGCTCTCCAATCCCGCCGCGCTCGCGGTCGTCAGCATCATCTTCTTCGTCTGGGGCGGCCTCACCAGCCTCAACGACGTCTTGATCCCGCACCTGAAAGCGGTCTTCGCGATGGACTACGCGCAGACCATGCTGATCCAGTTCACTTTCTTCGGCGCCTACTTCCTGATGTCGCTGCCGGCGGGCGCGGTGGTCTCGCGCATCGGCTACAAGGCGAGCATCGTCGTCGGCCTGCTCGTCGCCGCGGCAGGCGCGGTGCTGTTCTTCCCGGCCGCGGGCATGCCTTCGTATCCGCTGTTCCTGCTGGCGCTGTTCGTGCTCGCGAGCGGCATCACCGTGCTGCAGGTGGCGGCCAACCCGTACATCAGCCTGCTCGGCGACCCCGCCGGCGCGCACAGCCGGCTGAACCTGGCGCAGGCGCTGAATTCGCTGGGCACCACGATCTTCCCGTTCGCGATCGGACCGCTGATCCTGTCGGGCGCGGTGCTGGGCGCGGACCGGATCGCGGCGATGACCGACGCGGCGCGCGAAACCTACCGCGCGACGCAGGCCCAATCGGTGCAGGCGCCCTACCTGTGGCTCGCGGCGGGGCTGGTGG
>DATJDY010000366.1:0-2897 GCA_035497155.1 Luteimonas sp. | reverse complement strand
TCGCGGTGCTGGCCGGCGTGCTCGTGCCGGTGACGCTCAAGCGCATGGGCTTCGATCCCTCACTCTCCGGCGGCGTGATCCTCACCACCGTCACCGACGTGATGGGCTTCCTGAGCTTCCTCGGCCTCGCGACGCTGGTCCTCGTCCGGTAGAGCCGACCCATGGTCGGCTTCGGGCGACTGCAGCCGGCCATGGGCCGGCTCTACAAGATCAGGGCATCGCGAAGCCGTTGTTGCCGCGATCGGCGTCGGGCAGCTTCGCGTCCGGGTCGATCGTCAGGCGCGCGACCGGCTTCGTGGTGTCGAGCGTGATCGACGGCGTGCCGGATTGCATCCAGCTTTCGACCGGCACGCGCCGGTCCTCGTGGCTGCCGTCGGCGTAGTCGATGCGCAGCGTCGCCGGCATCACCAGCTTCTGCCGGCTTTCCAGCGTGACCTTCATGCCTTTCGCGGCGTCGCCGTCGACGTAGGCGGCATCGCGCACGCCCAGGTCGAGCTGCCAGTTCTCGAAGTACCAGCCGCGCCACCACCACGCGAGGTCCTCGCCGGACGCGCTCTCCATGTAGCGGAAGAAGTCCGACGGGGACGGATGGCGGTACGCCCAGGTCGCGATGTAGCCCTTGAACGCGGGATCGAAGCGCTCCGGCCCGAGGATCTGCTCGCGCAGCAGCACCAGGCCCAGCGCCGACTTGAAGTACGCGACGGGGTGCCGGTACTTCTCGCCGGTGGCGTCGGCCAGTGCCATCAGCGTCGGCGCCTCCTTGTCGGCGAGCAGCGGAAGGATCTCGTCGACCGGGTTGCCGCCCTTCGGTGCGTACTCGCCGTCGCGCTTGGGCGCGAACTCGCCCTTGTTGAACGCGTCGGAAAAATACACGTCGATGAAGGTGTTGAAACCCTCGTCCATGAACGCGTGCCGGCGCTCGTTGGAGCCGACGATCATCGGGAACCAGGTGTGGCCGATCTCGTGCGCGCTCACCCAGAACAGCGGCTTGCCGCTGTCGTCGAAACCGTCGAACACGATGCCGGGATATTCCATGCCCGCGCCATGGCCGCCGAGGTTGAACGCCGCCGGCCACGGGTACGGATACCACTGCGAAAAATGCTCGACCGCGGCCTTCATGTATTCGGTGGAGCGATCCCAGCGGTCGGGACCGACGCCTTCGGCCGCGTACACCGACATCGCCATCGCATGGCCGCCGCCCGGCAGGCTGATGCGCGCCGCATCCCACACGAAGGCGGGCGACGCGGCGAAGGCGACATCGCGCGTGTGCTCCATGCGGAAGCGCCAGGTCTGCGTGCCCGACTGCGTGGGCCGGCTTGCCGCCGCGCCCACCTCATCGGGCTTGACGATGTAGACGGTCTTGTCGCTTTGCGCGGCCTGCGCCAGGCGCTGCTGCTGCGTCTTCGTCAACACTTCGGCGCCGTTGACCAGCGCGCCCGAACCGGCGACCAGGTAATTCCACGGCACCGTGACCGCGTAGGTGAAGGTGCCGTACTCGAGGTAGAACTCGGAGCCGAGGTAGGGCTGCGTGTCCCAGCCGCGCAGGTCGTCGTACACCGCCATGCGCGGGTACCACTGCGCGATCTCGTAGATGTCGCCATTCCGGCTCGGCGTCACCGCGGTGCGGCCGCCCCAGGTCCCCGGGACTTCGTACGCGTAGCGCACGTGCAGCTTCAAAGCCTTGCCGTGGCCGGCCAGCGGAGTCGGCAGGTCGACGCGCATGCGCGTGTCGTCGGCGAGGTACTTCACCGGCGTGCGCTTGCCGTCGCGTTCGACCTCGACCGATGCGATCTCGAAGCCCTGCGTCGCATGCGCCTCGCCGCGACGCGGCCGCGAGCGCTGTGCGCGCGAATCGGCGCGGTAGATGTCCTGGTCGAGCTGCAGCCACAGCGCATCCAGCGCGTCGGGGCTGTTGTTGGTGTACGTGATCGTTTCCTCGCCGGACAGGCGGTGCTTCGCCGGGTCGATGGTCGCGTGCAGGTCGTAGTCGGCGCTGTTCTGCCAGAACAGCGGGCCCGGCTTGCCGGCGCCGCCGCGGTAGGCGTTCGCGGCCTCGGGCATCGGCAGCGGCGCGAACAGCGCGCGCGGGTCGTACACGCCGTCGGAGGCGGCGGTGTTCGCCGCCGGCGCCGTGGCGGCGAATGCCGGTGCGGCGGAGACGAGCAGTGCGGTGAACAGCGTCACGACACGATTCATGCAAGCAACTCCTCGAGGACGGCCATGCGCACGGCGACGCCGTTCGCCACCTGGCGCAGGACCAGCGATTGCGGGCCGTCGGCGACGTCCGCGTCGATTTCAACACCCCGGTTCATCGGGCCGGGGTGCATCACCACCGCATCCCTTGCGGCGCCGCGCAGGCGCGCAGCGGTGATGCCGTAGTCGAGGTGGTAGTCCTCCAGCGACGGCACCAGGCCTTCCTCCATGCGTTCGCGCTGCAGGCGCAGCGTCATCACCACGTCGGCGCCGTCCAGCGCGGCGCCGAGGCCGGCGACGACGCGGCAGCCGGCGAGCTCGCGTGCGTCGGGCAGCAACGGCGCGGGCGCGCAGACGCGAATCTCGCCGGTACCGAGCGTGCGCAACGCCTGCAGGTCCGAGCGGGCGACGCGCGAATGCTTCAGGTCGCCGACGATGGCGACCGTCAACCCGGAAAAGTCGGCGCCCTTCGCCTGCCGGATCGAAAGCATGTCGAGCAGGCCCTGGGTCGGATGCGCGTGGCGGCCGTCGCCTGCATTGACCAGCACCGTGCGCGTCGCGGCGGCGTTCGCCGCCGGCGCAGTGGCGGCGAATGCCGGTGCGGCGGAGACGAGCAGTGCGGTGAACAGCGTCACGACACGATTCATGCAAGCAACTCCTCGAGGACGGCCATGCGCACGGCGACGCCGTTCGCCACCTGGCGC
>DATJDY010000365.1:0-14275 GCA_035497155.1 Luteimonas sp. | reverse complement strand
GTGCGCCGAGCACGGCTTGGGCATCGAGTTCGAGTTCGTCGCAGAACGCGCGATGGCGTTCGACCAATGCGGCGATGCGTGCCGCGATGTCGTCACCGTGCGCGATCGCCTGCAGTTCGTTGGTGACACCCGACAGCGCCGATACCACGACCAGCACGCGCGCATCGTCATCGGCCATGCGTTTGGAGGCGATGCGACCAATGGTGTCCCAACGGCTGCGGCGCGACACCGAAGTGCCACCGAACTTGAGCACGATCCAGCGATCGGGAGGAGTCATCTCGCCTGCGGACGAATGTAGGAGGGGGAGCCCGTAGAATCCCGTCGCTTGCCTGCGACGCCGGGCATCGCATTCTAGACGACCAGACGCCCACCGGACCCCACGCCATGGCCGCGCGCCGCTACTTCCAGCTCGACGTCTTCGCCGACCGCCCCGGCGCCGGCAACCCGCTCGCCGTCGTCCTCGACGCCGAAGGCCTCGACGTCGACGCCATGCAGGCGATCGCCCGCTGGACCCGCCTTCCCGAGACGACCTTCGTGTTGCCGCCCACCGCACCGGGCGCGAGCTACGGGCTGCGCATCTTCAGCCCGCGCCGCGAAGTGCCTTTCGCCGGCCATCCGAGCGTCGGCACCGCTCACGTCGTGCTCGAGTCCGGCCTGGCCACCCCGCGGGATGGCCTGCTCGTGCAGGAAGGCGTCGCCGGGCTGTTGCCGCTGCGCGTTCGTGGCGAGGGACCCGGGCGCACGGTCGCGGTGCGCACGCCGCGCGCCTCGGTGGTCGAAGTCGCCGCGCCGGGCGACGCGCGCCTCGCGGCGACCGTGCCCGGCCTGGCGCCAGGTGCGCTGCCGCCCGCGCTGGTGGATGGCGGCCGGAAGTGGTGGCTGTACGAAGCGTCCGATGAAGCGGCGTTGCGCGCGACCACGCCCGACTGGGACGCCGTCGAGCGCCTGGCGGAAGCCACCGGCAGCATGGGCGTGTGCGCGTATGCGCGCAGCACGGACCCCGTGTATTACCTCGCGGTGCGCGCGTTCGTCGGCGCGCCCGCACGCTTCGAGGACGCAGCTTCAGGCGCGGCCAACGCGACCCTCGCGGCATGGCTGGCCGAGCGCGGCGCGCTGCCCGGCAACGGCGGCTTCTACCGCGTGAGCCAGGGGCGCGAAGTCGGCCACGACGCGATCATCGAACTCGACGTTGATGCCGCTGGCGACGTGTGGTCGGGCGGTCGCTGCCGCACGGTCGTGCGTGGCGAAATCGACTGGAACGCCGTCGACGCATCCGCACGGCGCTGAGAACGCGCTATTGAAACAGGAGCCGCGGGCGCCTGGAACGCAACCGCGGCTCCTCCGGCTCATTCCGGGTGCACGTCCACGCGCACGCGGATGCGGTCGCCCGGGTCGTACGCGGTGCGCGCAACGTAGGTACGGCCGCCGTACTCGTAGGTCACGTCGTACAGGCCGCGGCCGGACGCCGGATAGGACGGGTACGCCTGTCGCGAATCCACCGGATCGCAGACAGTCACCGTGCCGCCGCCATCGTTGCGGTGCGCATTCTCGTAGACCTGGCGGCCCGCGACGCCGCCGACCGCGGAACCGATCGCCGCGGTGGCGTAACGCGCCGAACCGCCGCCGACCTGGCTGCCCACGACCGCACCGATCACCGTGCCGAGGACGCCGGCCATCGTGCGGCCACCTTCCGTGCCGCGGCTGCGCTGCGTGTTGCCGTAGGCGTCGCCGTTGCCGTAGTAGCGGCCGTCCGGGCCGTAATAGTCGCCGGCGTAGGTATCGCGCCGCGAGGTGCAGCGCTGCGCGTCGGCGGGATAGTTGGTCGCGCCGGTCACCGGGATGACCCGGATCACGCGGGCATAGTCGTAATAACCGCTGCCATTGGCGCCGTTGTCGCCGACGACCGGCGCGCCGTACGGGGAACCGTATTGCGACCCGTATTGCGAGCCGTAGGCCTGCGCGGAAGCCGCGCCGCTGGCGAAGAGCGCAGCACCCAGCAACGGGACAGCGAGGAACTTGTTCGCGACTTTCATGTTGGACTCCGGCGCCAGGGCGACGCTCCAGCGCATCCTCGGGTCACGCCGGTGAAACGATCCTGAACCCGGCCGGCGCACCGCCGCGGCGTTCAGTCACGGTCCTGCCAGCGTTGCCTCGACGGTGATCGGCACGGCGCTGAGCGCCCGCGATACCGGGCAATGCTTGCCGGCATCGTCGGCGATCGCGCGGAACCCGGCGGCGTCCAGCCCCGGCACGCGCGCGGTGACCTTCAGCCGGATCGCGGACAGCGAGGGCCCGCCTTCCATCGACAGGTCGACCTCGGCGCGCGTATCCAGCGCTTCCGGCGGATGGCCGGCCTCGGACAGCTTCGCGGACAGCGCCATGGTGAAGCACCCCGCATGCGCGGCCGCGATGAGTTCCTCGGGATTGACGCCCTTCCGCTCGCCGAAACGCGAAGCGAAGCCGTACGGCGTATCGGCCATCAACCCGCTTTCGGGCGTGGACAGCCGCCCCTTGCCGGATTTCAGGTCGCCTTCCCAATGGGCGGTGGCATAGCGCGAGATTCCCATGCGGTGCTCCTTGCAACGGTCTGGAGGGCCAGCTTACGCCTGCGCCCGTGCCGGCCGCGTGGCGGCGCTTGACCCCTGCCCCCTGCTGCGGGAGGCTTGTTTCCCCGTGGGACAGGAGTCCGGCTCATGTCGTATTCGACCGAGCAGATCCGAAACGTGGCCCTCGCAGGCCACCCCGGCGCCGGCAAGACCCTGTTGTTCGAAGCCCTGCTGCATGCCGGCGGCGCGATCCAGGCGGCAGGCAGCATCGAACGCGGGAGCACGGTTTCCGACTTCGATCCGATCGAAAAGGCGCGCGGGCACTCGCTCGATGCGGCGATCGCCAGCACGGATCACGGCGCAGCTGGTGGAGAGCGTGTCCACGTCAACCTGATCGACACGCCCGGATACCCGGATTTCCGCGGTCCCGCGCTGTCGGCGCTCGCGGCCGTCGAAACGGTCGCGATCGTGGTGGATGCCGACACCGGCATCGGCCACGGCACGCGCCGCATGATGGAACACGCCGCAGCGCGTGGCCTGTGCCGCGCGATCGTCGTCAACCGCATCGACCACGAAGGCGTCGACGCCGCGGGCCTGCTCGAGTCCTTGCGCGCAACGTTCGGCGCGGAGCTGCTCCCGCTCAACCTGCCCGCCGACGGCGGCCGCCGCGTGGTGGACTGTTTCGGCACCGGCGCGGCGGGTTCCGCCGAAGCCACCGACGCCGGCCCGGTCGGCGAATGGCACCAGCGCATCATCGACCAGGTCGTCGAGGTCAACGAAAAGGTCATGGACCATTACCTCGACGTCGGCGAAGGCGGCCTCTCGGGCGCGGAGTTGCACGACGCGTTCGAGCAATGCCTGCGCGAGGGCCACCTCGTGCCGGTGTGCTTCGTTTCGGCGCGCACGGGCGTGGGCGTGAAGGAGCTGCTTGGCATCGCCGAGCGCCTGTTCCCGCATCCGGGCGAAGCCAATCCGCCGCCGTTCGTGAAGGTCGAAGGCGACGCCGCCGAACCGGTCGTCGCCAGGCCCGATCCATCCGCGCACGTCATCGCCCACGTGTTCAAGATCGGCAACGATCCGTTCGTCGGCAAGATGGGCGTGTTCCGCGTCCACCAGGGCACGGTGCGGCGCGATTCGCAGCTGTTCGTCGGCGACGGGCGCAAGGCGTTCAAGGTCGCGCACCTGTTCAAGCTCCGCGGCAAGGAGCACGTCGAGGTGCAGGAAGCCATCCCCGGCGACATCGCCGCCGTCGCCAAGGTCGACGAGCTGCACTACGACGCGGTGCTCCACGACAGCCATGCCGAGGACCACCTGCACCTGGCGCCGATGGCCTTCCCGAAGCCGATGTTCGGGCTCGCGGTCGAGGCTGCCAGCAAGGGCCAGGAGCAGAAGCTCTCCACCGCGCTGCACAAGCTCGCCGAGGAGGATCCGGCCTTCGCGGTGTCGCACGATGCGGAGCTCAACGAGACGGTGTTGCGCGGCCTTTCCGACCTGCACCTGCGGGTCATGCTCGACCGGTTGAAGGACCGCTACGGCGTCGAGGTGAAGACGCGCCCGCCGCGCATCGCCTACCGCGAAACCATCGGCGCCAAGGCCGAAGGGCACCATCGCCACAAGAAGCAGACCGGCGGCGCCGGCCAGTTCGGCGAGGTGTTCCTGCGCATCGAACCGCTGGCGCGCGGCACCGGCTTCGAGTTCGCCGACGAGGTCAAGGGCGGCACGATTCCCGGTCAATTCATCCCCGCCGTCGAGAAGGGCGTGCGCCAGGCACTGGCCAGCGGCGCGGTCGCCGGCTATCCGATCCAGGACCTGCGCGTGGTCGTCTACGACGGCAAGTTCCACAGCGTCGACAGCAAGGAAGTCGCGTTCGTCGCCGCCGGGAAGAAGGCGTTCCTGGATGCGGTGGCGAAGGCGAGGCCGCAAGTGCTGGAGCCGATCGTGGACCTGGAAGTGTCCGCGCCGGAACAGCACATGGGAGACATCAGCGGTGGCCTCGCCGCCAAGCGGGCGCGGATCAGCGGCACCGATTCGGCGCGCGGCGGCGAGATCGTGGTCCGGGCGCAGGTGCCGCTGTCGGAACTCGAAGGCTATGCCGCCGAACTCAAGTCGGTGACCGCCGGCCGCGGAAGATATTCGTTGGATTTCAGCCACTACGAGCCTGTTCCTGCGCAGGTGCAGCAGAAGCTGGTGGAGGCGTACAAGCCCCGGCACGAGGAAGACTGACGCCCGGCGACGGCCGCGTGGCCGCCGCCGACGCGGGAATACGTCGGGGAAAAGCCGAAAAAAAAGCGCTGCGAGGACTTGGCGTCGGCGCGAACTTGCCCTACATTCCGCTTGCCGAGGGGAATCCAGGCACCGATTTCAGAATCATTCCCAATCAACCTCACGCGACACACAGGACAACACATGGCGAAGAAGAAGGCGACAAAGAAGGCCGCTCCGAAGAAGGCCGCTGCCAAGCCGGCCGCGATCAAGCCGATCAAGGAGGCCCTGGGCAAGAGCGGCCTGGTCTCGCACATTTCCGAGCAGACCGGCGTTGCCTCGCGCGACGTGCGCGCGGTGCTGGCCTCGCTGGAAGGCGCGGTGCACGGCTCCGTCAGCAAGAGGGGCGCGGGCACGTTCACCCTGCCGGGCCTGCTGAAGATCACCGCCGTCAACGTGCCGGCCAAGCCGAAGCGCAAGGGCATCAACCCGTTCACCAAGGAAGAGCAGTGGTTCGCCGCCAAGCCCGCCTCGGTGAAGGTCAAGGTGCGCCCGCTGAAGAAGCTCAAGGACGCCGCCGCCTGATCGCGACGCTTCCCGCCCGTCGCTGACGGGATCGCCGCGCCGGTTCGCCGGCCACGGCAAGGAGGCCGGAATCCGCAGGGATTCCGGCCTTTCTTTTTGCCCCCGCCGCCTTGCCGGCATCGTCGCGCCGGCGCTGCTATCGTTGCGGCCGTCCCGCCGCCGGAGCCATGCCTTGGATCGCACGCACGCACCCGCCCTGCTCCTCGCCACCTGCTGCGCGCTACTCGCCGCGTGCGGATCGGGCGATCGCACCGATGCCGGCAGCAAGGAGGTGGACGGCACCGAGGAGGCCTTGCCGAAACCGGAAGCCGGCAACGGATCGATCACCGGCATGCCCGACAAGCCGGGCCCGGGCGCGGTGGGGACCAGGCTTGCGGGGGCGACCACGTCGGCACCGCCGCTCGTCGCCGGCGATGCGCTGGCCATGCCACCCGATGCGGGCGACTTGCCCGCGCCACCACCGGAGGCCACGCAGGCGCCGGCGCAGGCCGAACCCACGCCCGCCGATGCGGTGGCCGTGATCGACGCGTATTACGCGGCGATCGCCGCCAACCAGTATCCGCGTGCCTATGCGCTGTGGTCGGGCGGCGGCCAGGCGAGCGGGCAAAGCGCGCAGCAGTTCGCCGGGGGCTTCGCCGACACCGCCTCGGTGTCCGTCGACGTCGGCACGCCCGGACGCATCGACGCAGCGGCCGGTTCGCGCTACGTCGAGATCCCGGTGGCGGTGACCGCCACCCGCCGCGACGGCAGCGTCCACCACTACGCCGGCGCCTACACGCTGCGGCGCGCGGTGGTCGACGGCGCGACTGCCGACCAGCGCGCCTGGCGCATCGGGTCGGCCGACCTGCGCGAAGTACGCCCCTGAAACAGCGGGCGCGCGGCGCGGGCTACAGCTCGAAGCGGTAACTCAGCTTGACCAGCAGCATCTCGCTGTCGCGCAGGGAGAACGCGTCGCGCAGCTGGTTGGTTTCGCCCTGCGAGTACTCATCGAGCATGTAACCACCGCGGCTGTACACGACGTACAGGTCGGACAGCGGCGCCAGCTCGTACCGATAGCGGACCTGGAAGCCGAGGTTGCGCAGGCTGAAGTCGTCGATGTGCTCGGCCACGGCCAACGCGGTGCCGTCCGGATCCGCGCGCCAGGCCTGCTTGGCCTTCGCGTCGAGCCCGAGCGCCTGCATCTTGACGCGCAATTCCTGGCGGTCGCCGATCGTCCAGTTCACGCCCGCGTCGACCTCGACGGAACGCTCGTCGAAGGTGCCCAGCAGGTTGTCGTGCTGCCACACCATCCAGTTGGGCGTGCTTTCGACGTAGCCGAGGACGAACACGTTGAACGCGTCGCTGACGAAGTACGTCGGCTTGACCTGCGCGTTGTAGCCGACCTTGCGATGGTCGGGGCCGATGCCGCCGTTGTTGAGGCCGAGGTTGCCGTAAAGCTCCCAGTCGCCCTTGCGCGCCATGTCGCGCTCGTAGAACGCGTTGAAGTTCGCCGGCGTTCGCAGGATGCCGTTGCCGCGCAGGAAGCGGTCGTCGTAGCCGGCGGCGTTGACGTTGACCTGCGCGTATTCGGTGCCGCCGTCGCGCAGCGTGCTCTGCAGCATCACGCGGAACTGGCGCTGCAGCGGCAGGCCGTGATCGTTGTCGGTGGCGCCGATGCGCCAGCGCCATTCGCGCGAGGCATAGGACGAGGTCGCCGGCAGGTCGGTGTAGCGGCGCGCGACCTGCCAGTGCGCGTAGTTGAGGTTGGCGCGCGACAGGTAGCCGAAGTCGTTGATCTGCAGGTCCTTGCCGAAGTGCATCGCCAGCCACTGCGAGCGCCAGCCGTTGCCGAAGTTGTAGTCGGCCCAGACCGTCGCGCCGCTGCCGCGCGTCGTGTCGCCTGCCTGGTCGATCGCGCTGCCGATCAGGCGCGTCTGGATGTTCCATTTTTCGGTGGGTCGCCAGTTGTGGTCGACGCCGAACACGGTCGCTTCGCGGTCCAGGTACGGGTGCTCGACCTGGGTGACCATGAGGCCGATGTTCTGCTTGTCGTAGTCGCGCACCAGTCGCAGCGCGCGGAACGAGCGGCCGACATCGTCGGCCTCGTCCGCGGCGAACAGGCCGTACTTGTACGCGCCGAGGCTGCCGTTGAGCTTCACCGCCGCGGTGATGTCGCCGGGGCCGCTGCCATCGTCGGCCGGTCCGCCCACGCGCCGGGTGTACAGCAGCTGGCTGTTGTCCGACGGCGTGCCGAAGTCGAAGATCCCCTGGTTCTCGGTGAAGAACGGGCGCTTGTCGCTGAAGAAGGTCTCGTTGGCGCCGAAGTTCACCACCAGGTCGTCGCTCTCGACCTGGCCGAAGTCCGGGTTGATCGTCGCGGTCAGCTGGGTCTGCCCGTTCGGCTTCCAGAAGATGTCCGCGCCGCCGTCGAAGTGCTGCTTGCCCGCGACGTTGTCGTGGGTGGCCACCGCGTACGGCGTGATCGCCATCAGCGACTGGCTGTACACCGGTACCGTCACCTTCTCGAAGTCGGACATGAAGCGCGGCAGCGTGAAGCTCGCCGCCGGCCACGCGAGGCGTTCGCCGGTCGAACCGACGACGCGATCGAGGTACACGCCCATCGTGCGCTTGCCGTCCACGCCCTTGCGCATCGGCGCGATGTACCAGGGGATCAGCATCTCGACCGACCAGGTGTCGCCGTCCTCGCTGACCGCGTGCTTCCAGTTGCCGTCCCAGTCCTTGCTGAAGCGCGATTCATTCGTGATGGTCGCGTCCTGCACGCCGTCGGTCAGGGTGACGGTGAAGTTGTAGCCGCTGCGGCCGTCGCCGTCGAAGTCGACCATCAGGTTGACGCGGTCGACCTGCGCGTCCTCGTCGCGCTGCGTGCGGCGATAGGTGCGCGGCACGCTGGCCGGTTGGGTGTTGCGGAAGCCGATCGCCAGCCCTTCGGGCGTCGCCAGGATCCAGGCTTCCGTCGGGTACGGCGACGGCGCGCGTGTCAGCGGCTCGACCACGCGGAAATCGGTGACGTGCTGCGCGCCCTGCCACTCGGCGGGATCGATGCGGCCGTCGACGACGACATCCGCCCAGGCGGGGGCAGCCAGGAGCGACAGGAGGGCGAGGAGCGTGGTTCGGTTGCGCATGTCCGGACTTCGCGTGGAGTGGCGGCATGATCGACCGCCCCGGGACGGGCGGCGACTGGCATAGGTCATTGCAACCTTCCGCCGGGCGGCGGCATCCCGGGCGCGTGGCGCCCGGGTCGGGGCCGCCGCGATGCGCGTCAGCGCTTGGGCGAGAGCATCGTCCCGCGGCACTTCTTCGAGCCGCAGTGGCAAGCCCAGATCTTCTTCAGCTTCGCGGTGTGCGGCTCGTCGAGCACGATGCCGTAGTCGTAGGTGAGTTCCTCGCCCGGCTTGATCGCGCGCCTGGCCTCGATGTAGACGCGCGACTTGCGCGGATCCGCCTCGTTCTCGTCCAGCACGGCCTCGCAGTTGGGATCGCAGCTGAAGTTGATCCAGCGCGCGCTGTTGCCCTCGTGGTTGGCGTCGATGACCCAGTTGTCGTCGAGCGTGAACAGGAAGGTGTGGCCGCTGTCCGGGTCCGCGGTGTCGTCGGCGTCCACTTCGGCGTGGCTGCGGCGACGGCCCTTGTACTCGATGACCCGTTCCCCCTTGGCGATCGGTGCGAGCGCGAAAACGCCGTTGCCGTGGATGCGGGACTTGCGGGCGGCGATCTTGCGGGGCATGCGGGACACCTGTGCGGAAACATGCATTGTCGCCGCTGCCGGGTGAAGCCGCCATCCTCGTGTGGCCGCTACCCCGGCCGGCCCGCGTTGTCAGCCGTGCCATTCCGATACAGGGCAACGCTCATGTTCCGCCATCCCGCTCCTTCCCGCGCCGGCGCGATGCACGCCGCCGCTTCGCTCCTCCTATGCGCCGGCCTCGGCGCCTGCAACAGCCAGGCCGCCGGCGACGGCCACGCGCCGGAGGCCCGGGCCGCGACGCCAACCGCGGCGGCGAACGCGACGGCTGCCGCCCCGGCCGACGACATTGCGCGCGGCGCGTATGTCGCGATGACCTCCGGCTGCAACGACTGCCACACGCCCGGCTATGCCGAATCCGGCGGCCAGGTGCCGCGCGAGCGCTGGCTGACCGGTTCGCCGCTCGGCTGGCAGGGCCCGTGGGGCACCACCTACCCCGCGAACCTGCGGCTCAAGCTGCAATCGATGGACGAGCAGGCCTGGATGGACTACAGCGCCAGCCTGCACACCCGGCCGCCGATGCCAGACTTCGCGATCCGCGCGATGTCGGAAGCCGACCGGCGCGCCCTGTACCGGTTCGTGCGCTCGCTCGGCCCCGCCGGCGAGCCCGCGCCGGCCTACCTGCCCCCGGGCACCGAGGCGCCGCTGCCCTACGTGAAGTGGATGCTGCCGCCCCCGCCGCAGGCGCCCGCGGCAGGCTGAACCCGCCGATTCCCGGCGGTTGGCCGGGCCCCGCGAAAATCGTACAATTTCGGTACGATTCGAGGGTCCGGCCATGCTTCGCGTCACCCGCCTCACCGACTACGCCACCGTCGTGCTGACCGTGCTCGCGCACCGGCCGGCCACGGTGCTGAGCGCGCCGGAGCTCGCCGAAGCTGCCGGACTGGAAACCACGACCGTCGCCAAGCTGCTCAAGCCGCTCGCCCAGGCCGGGCTCGTGGAGGGCTTCCGCGGGGCCGGCGGCGGCTACCGCCTGGCGCGGGACGCGGCCGCGATCACCCTCTTCGAGGTGGTCGAGGCCATGGAGGGGCCGTTGGCGATGACCGAATGCAGCATCCATGCGGGCAACTGCGGTATCGAGTCCTCCTGCGGCGTGCGCGCGAACTGGCGCCGCATCAACGACGTCGTCGCCGACGCGCTGCGCGGCGTGACCCTGGCGCAGATGCTGGCGCCGCCCGCGCCTGCGCCTGCGCGCGCGGCGCGCAAGGCAATCCCCGCATCGCTGGCGGCGAACTGAGGCCGGGCATGTCCAACGAAGCCAACACCGAAATCCTGCAGCAGCTGGGCCGCCGCTACGACGCCGGCTTCATCACCGACATCGAGTCCGACTCGCTGCCGCCGGGCCTGTCGGAGGACGTCGTGCGCGCACTCTCCACGCGCAAGGGCGAGCCGGAATGGATGACGGAATGGCGCCTCGCCGCCTACCGCCACTGGCTGACCATGCCGGTGCCGCACTGGGCGAAGCTGAAGATCGCGCCGATCGACTTCCAGGCGATCAGCTACTACTCCGCGCCGAAGGGCCCGAAGTACAAGTCGCTGGCCGACGTCCCGCAGGAACTCATCGACACCTACGACAAGCTCGGCGTGCCGCTGCACGAGCGGGCGAAGCTCGCCGGCGTGGCGGTGGACGTGGTGTTCGACTCGGTCTCGGTCGGCACCACCTTCCGCAAGGAACTCGCGGAGAAGGGGATCATCTTCTGCTCGATGTCCGAGGCGATCCACGACCACCCGGACCTCGTGAAGCAGTACCTCGGTACGGTCGTGCCCACCGGCGACAACTATTTCGCCGCGCTCAACTCGGCGGTGTTCTCCGACGGCTCGTTCGTGTTCATCCCGGCGGGCGTGCGCTGCCCGATGGAGCTGAGCACCTACTTCCGCATCAATGCCGGCCACACGGGCCAGTTCGAGCGCACGCTGATCATTTGCGAGGACCGCGCCGAGGTGTCCTACCTCGAAGGCTGCACCGCGCCGATGCGCGACGAGAACCAGCTGCACGCGGCGGTGGTCGAGCTGGTCGCGCTGGAAGACGCGAAGATCAAGTACTCGACGGTGCAGAACTGGTACCCGGGCGACGAGAACGGCGTGGGCGGCATCTACAACTTCGTGACCAAGCGCGCGGAATGCCGCGGCGCGCGCAGCAAGGTGACGTGGACCCAGGTGGAAACCGGTTCGGCGATCACCTGGAAGTATCCGTCGTGCGTGCTGCTCGGCGACGATTCGGTCGGCGAGTTCCACTCGGTGGCGCTCACCCACCACCGCCAGCAGGCCGACACCGGCACCAAGATGATCCACGTCGGCAAGCGCACCAAGTCGAAGATCGTGAGCAAGGGCATCAGCGCGGGGCGCGGCCAGAATTCGTACCGCGGGCTGGTGAAGGTCGAGCGCAGCGCCGAAGGCGCGCGCAACCACACCCAGTGCGACTCGCTGCTGATCGGCAAGCAGTGCGGCGCGCACACCTTCCCGTACATCGAGGTCAAGCACCCGACGGCGACGGTGGAGCACGAGGCGACCACCTCGAAGATCAGCGATGACCAGCTGTTCTATTGCCGCGCGCGCGGCATCGGCGAGGAGGACGCGGTGTCGATGATCGTCGACGGCTTCTGCAAGCAGGTGTTCCGCGAGCTGCCGATGGAATTCGCGGTCGAGGCCAAGAAGCTGCTGGAAGTCTCCCTCGAAGGCGCCGTAGGTTAAGGAACGAAGATGCTGAAGATCGACAACCTCCACGCGTCCATCCACGGCCGCGAAATCCTCAAGGGCCTCTCGCTCGAGGTGAAGCCCGGCGAGGTGCACGCCATCATGGGGCCGAACGGCGCGGGCAAGTCCACGCTCGGCAACGTGCTGTCCGGCCGCGACGGCTACGACGTCACCGCGGGCACCGTCTCGTTCGAGGGCCGCGACCTCCTGGCGCGCGCGCCCGAGGAGCGCGCGGCGGAAGGCGTGTTCCTGGCGTTCCAGTATCCGGTCGAGATCCCGGGCGTGAACAACACCTATTTCCTGCGCAGCGCGCTCAACGCGCAACGCAAGGCGCGGGGCGAGCCGGAACTCGATTCGATGCAGTTCCTGAAGAGGGTGCGCGAGAAGATGGCGGTGCTGCACCTCGACGACCGGCTGCTGCAGCGCGGCGTCAACGAGGGCTTTTCCGGCGGCGAGAAGAAGCGCAACGAGATCTTCCAGCTTGCCGTGCTCGAGCCGAAGCTGGCGATCCTCGACGAAACCGACTCCGGTCTCGACATCGACGCGCTCAAGGCCGTCGCCGATGGCGTGAACGCGTTGCGCTCGCCGGAGCGCGCGTTCCTGGTGATCACGCATTACCAGCGGCTGCTTGACTACATCAAGCCCGATGTCGTGCACGTGCTGGCGGATGGCCGCATCGTCGAGACGGGCGGGCCGGAACTCGCACTGGAACTCGAAGCGCATGGCTACGCCTGGCTGAAGGATCGCGTGGCACCGGAGGTTGCGGCGCGATGAGCGCACTGCTCGACTCGCTTGCCGCCGGCTTCTCCGGCGATGCGGCGCGGCGCATGGCGCTCGACGAGGCGCTGCGCGACGGATTGCCGCCGCCGCGCAGCGAAGCCTGGAAGTACACGCCGCTGCGTGCGCTGGAGCGCCGCAGCTTCGCGCCGGCGGCGGCCGCCGAGGCGCCCGTTGCGCTGGACGACGCGGCGCAGGCGTCGCTGGCGGCGATTCCCGCGCCGCGCGTGGTGTTCGTCAACGGCCGCTTCGACGCGGCGCGTTCCGATCTCTCGGCGCTACCCGCGACGGTGTCGCTGCGCACCCTGCCCGAAGCGCTGGCGGATCCCGATCCGCGCGCCGCCAACTTCATGGAACGCCGCTACACGCGGCCGGATGAGGTCTTCGCCCGCCTCAACGCCGCGCTCGCCGCGGACGGTTTCGTGCTGCGCCTGGCGGAGAACGCACGGCTCGCCAGCCCGCTGCACATCGTGTTCGCCGGCGTCCCCGCCGGTTCGGACCAGGCCTGGCACCTGCGCCACCTCATTGAATTGCGCCGCGGCGCTGAGGCTTCGATCGTCGAGCACCACCTCGGCGTCGGCGACCATGCGCACCTCGGCAACACGCTGCTCCACGTCCACCTCGCCGCGGGCGCGCAGCTGCAGCACGTCCGCCTGCAGGGCGAATCCACGCGCGCCACGCTGGTCGCGCGCACCGATGCCGTGCTGGCCCGCGACGCGCAGTACCACCGGCTCGACCTCGAACTTGGCGCCGCGCTCTCGCGCCATGAATTGAACGTACGGCTGGAAGGCGAAGGCGCGATGCTCCTCGCCAACGGCGTGCAGCTGGCCGACGGCCGCCGCCATGTCGACACGCGCCTGGGCGTCGAGCACATCGCCGGCAACACCGCCTGCGATCTCACCTGGCGCGGCATCGCCGCCGGCCGCGCGCGCGCCGTCTTCCATGGCGGCATCACCATCCGTGCCGGCGCCGACGGCAGCGATGCCACGTTGTCGAACAAGAACCTGCTGCTGTCCGACCAGGCCGAAGTCGACAGCCAGCCCGTGCTCGAGATCCACGCCGACGAGGTGAAGGCCGCGCATGGCGCGACCGTCGGCCAGCTCGACCCGACCGCGATGTTCTACCTGCGCTCGCGCGGGCTGCCGGAAGCGCAGGCGCGTCGCCTGCTCACGGTCGCGTTCTGCCATGAGGCGCTCATGGCGTTCGAGCCCTCGCTGCGCGAGCCGGCGGCCGCCGCGCTCGATCGTGCCCTCGCCACGCTGGAGGACGCGTGAGCGCGCCCGCGATGGGTCGGGTCGCCGGCGAGGGCGCCGGCGCGTCCGCATCCGCGCGCGCGGACGCCGTCGACTGGGCGCGCATCCGCGCAGACTTCCCGCTGCTCACGCGCTCGGTGCATGGCAAGCCGCTGGTCTATTTCGATTCCGCCAACACCGGGCAGAAGCCGCTCGCGGTGATCGAGGCGGTCGACGGCTTCTACCGCCGCCACAACGCCAACGTCAGCCGCGCCGTGCACGCCCTCGGCACCGAAGCCACCGAAGCCTACGAGGGCGCGCGCGGCAAGCTCGCGCGGCACCTCAACGTGCGCTCCGACGAACTGGTGCTCACCAGCGGCACGACGTTCGCGCTGAACCTGGTCGCGTACTCGTGGGCGCTGCCGCGCCTCGGCAAGGGCGACACGATCCTGCTCACGCGCATGGAGCACCATGCCAACATCGTGCCCTGGCAGCTGGTG
>DATJDY010000364.1:0-1811 GCA_035497155.1 Luteimonas sp. | reverse complement strand
GGGCTGCCGGCGGGCAGCGGTTCGCCGGCGGCATCCAGCACGCGCGCCTGCACGGACAGCATCGGGTGCATCTCGAAGGCGACGAGCACGCCCGTGCGGCCCGCGGGGACCGCCGATTTCTCGACGGTCCCGATCGAAAGGTCGGCCGCCAGCGCCAGCGGGTCGATCGACAGCTTGTTGTCCTGCCACGGGATCAGCCGCCCGACGAGCAACAGGCCATTGGCGTCGGTCTGGCCCACGGCGTTGTTGGCCATGCGCACCGGGACACCGGCGATGCCGTGCGTGGAAACCAGCGCGAACGCCTCGTCGACGCGCCGCATCGCGAAGGCGTGGCCCTCGAGCCATGCGAGGCCGCCGTCGGCGCTGCCGTAGAACGTCGTGGCGCCGGTGCCACGCGGATCGTTCACGCCGGCCGCCCATTGCCCATGATCGCCCTGGTACATGGCCTGCAGCTGCACGCCGCTGTCGTCGCCGGCCTGCGCGCGCCAGCCCCAGCCGCCGCGATCCGGCAGCTGGCGCGAGATTTCCGCGCTGGAATGCACGCGGCCGTCGCTCGCGCGGTTGGCGCGCACCGACACCGAGTCCGTGCTGCCGAGCGGGAGCGACCACATCAGGCCCGCTTCGACGCCGTGGTCGCCGCGCCCGCCGGTGCGACGATTGAGTTGCACGCTGAAGAAGCCGATGCGCCGCGTCGACCGCGACCAGCCCAGGCTCGCGAAGCCGGTGCGGTCGCCGCCACGCGCGATGCGGCGGAACCAGCCCAGCCCCCATTGGCCGCCCAGGCCCGAGGCGCCGATGTAGGCCTGGTCCATGCCGCGCGCGACCTCCGCGCCCTCCAGGCTCGCCATGTCGCGGAAGCCGTCGTCGCTGCGCATGCTGCTGAGGCTGAAGTTGAAGCCGCGCGTCGACCACTGGTACGCGATGCTGCGCTGGACGCCGGTGTCGGGCGTCGCCGCGATGCCGTCGTCGTTGCGGCTGCCGGCGACCGCGAGGCTGGCGACGCCGCCGCGGCTGCCGAGCAGCTGGGTCACGCCGGCACCCGCGACCTGCGCGCGGCGGTCGCCTTCGACATGGCCTTCCAGCGTCGTCGCGTCGAGCCAGCCGTAGCGGAGGCTGGCGCTGGCCATCGGCCGCGACGCATAGTCGAACGAGGTTTCGCCGTAGCCGTGGCGTACCGCGCCGACTTCCACCGACCAGTCCGACAGGCCGCGCGCGAGCAACTGCGGCGTGCCGTAGAACGCGAACTCGACGACGCGGCGCTGGCCGTTGATGTCGGTGATCACCAGGCGCGCATTGCCCGCGCCGTCGAGCGTCGGCGCGCTGTCGAACACGAACTGCCCGGGTGGGACGTCGCGGCTCGACTGCTTCAGGCCGTCGACGAACAGGTCCACCGTCGAAGGCAGCGCGGCCTCGCCGGTGAAAGACGCCATCGGCGCGGTGATGCGGTACGGCTGCAGCCCGAAGTTGCGCGCCAGGCGCACGCCGCCGATGCGCAGCGGCCGCGACCACGAGGTCGCGCCGGTAATGATGTCGCCGACCGCCAGCGAGAGCATGCGGTCGGGCAGGTCGAGCTGCCACGTGCTGTCGAGGCGCACGGTGGAATTGCCAGCGTGCGAACCGCTGGCGACGCGGCTGTTGAGGCTCGTGTTCCACGTGCCCGGACCCATGCCGAACACGCGCAGCTCGCCCGTCGCGTTGAGCGAGGCGAGGTCGCCACTGCGCAGGGCGTAGGCGGAATAGTTGAGGATCGCGCCGCGCGCCTGCTCGGCCTGGTCGGTGCGCGGCGCCTCCCGCGGCGTGAACCCGGTGCG
>DATJDY010000363.1:0-2675 GCA_035497155.1 Luteimonas sp. | reverse complement strand
TATTGTTGTTGTTGTTCATGGTGTTTCTCCGGGAACCGAAGGATGCGGGTTCCTCATCGCCCGACCACCATAAGGATGTGGCACGAACGATACGGTGAAACGTGCGACGAAAACCCGTCACGGCCGAACGGCCGGGATGGAGTATGGTGGGAGGACACATGTTGCACGTCTTTCTCTCGCGCCACCGCGCCGAGCTCGTCGATCGCTGCAGGGACAAGGTCGCCGCGCGTGCCTTGCCTGGCCCGATGGTGCGTGAGCTCGAGCACGGCATTTCCGTCTTCCTCGACCAGCTGATCACGACGCTGCAGGCCGAGCAGGCTTCCGCTGCGCGCGACGGCGACGCTGGTCCGCGCCCGGACGATGGCGGCCCGCCCGCACCGTCGGCCATGGGCGCGTCCGCAACCGCGCACGGCGGCGAGTTGTTGCGCAACGGCTTCACCGTGGAGGAACTCGTCCACGACTACGGCGACCTGTGCCAGGCGATCACCGAGCTCGCGCTGGAGAGCGGCGTGCCGTTCACGATGGACGAGTTCCGCACGCTCAACCGCTGCCTGGACGACGCCATCGCCAACGCCATCACCGAGTACGCGCGCCAGCGCGACTCGCTGCTCGCCGACCGCCAGGCCGATGCCTTCAACGTGCGCCTGGGTCATTTCGCGCATGAGCTGCGCAATCACCTGAGCACCGCGACGCTGGCGTTGATGGTGCTCAAGACCGGCGGCGTCGGGCTGGCGAGCGCGACGGGTGCGGTCCTCGACCGCAGCCTCGTCAACCTGCGCAACCTGATCGACAGGTCGCTCGCCGAAGTCCGCATGAACGCCGATGCCGGGATCCAGGTGCAGCGTTTTTCGCTTGCCGACTTCATCGGCGACTTGAAGGGCTCGGGCGACCTCGAAGCGGCGGTGAAGGGGTGCACGCTGTTCGTCGCCACGGTCGACCCGCAACTTGCGGTCGAGGCCGATCGCGTCCTCCTGTTCTCGGCGGTGGGCAACCTGTTGCAGAACGCCTTCAAGTTCACCCGCGCGGGCAGCGAGGTCACGCTACACGCCTACGCGGTGGACGATCGCATCCTGATCGACGTCGGTGACGAATGCGGCGGCCTGCCCGGCGGCGACACGACCGCGTTGTTCGCGCCGTTCGCGCAGCGCGCCGCCGACAGGAGCGGCCTGGGCCTGGGATTGTCCATTTCGCGCCGCAGCGTGGAAGCCAACCAGGGGCGGCTTGCCGCGCGCGACCGGCCGGGCCACGGCTGCGTCTTCACCATCGATCTGCCGCGCCATGCGATGGCGCCGTCGGCTCAATAGAGCTGCAGCGGGATCCCGCGCAGGTTCCGGTCGCGATAATCGGCCTGGATTTCGCGGCAATACGGCCCGGCCATGACGAAGCGCCGGCACACCCGCGGGCGGGATTCATAGATGCCGCATTGCATGCGCGCGCCGTCGATGGCCACGCACCAGCCCTCCGCATCGCGCGCCATCACGTGCAGGCCCTCGGCGGTCCGCGTCGTGTAGCGTTCGGGGATACGGTCTTCGGGCTGCAGGATGACGGTCAGCCGGCAGCACACCGCGTCGCAGCGTTCGCAATCGTTCACGCGTGCGCCTCCCTGCGGAAATGCAGCAGGCGACCGCGGTGCGGTGGGGCGTCGCCGTCATCCATCGGGCAGCGCTCGGAATCCATCGTGAAGCCCTGCGCCTCGAGCAGGCGGCCGAAGCGCGCGCTGTTGCCGCGCCCGGGGTCGGTCACCAGCACTTCCGCGCGCGCCGATGCGTGGCGCTCGATCATGCCCGCGACGAGTTCCGCATGGTCGCGCTCGTACAGCACGTCGCTCGCGATGATCGCGTCGAAGTGGCCCAATGCCGGCAGTGGCAGGTCCCAGCGCACCTGCCGGTAGTGGAGCGCGGGCAGCGCGTTCAGCGCGGCGTTGTACGCCAGGAACACTTCCGCGAGCGGATGGAAGTCGGTCGCCAGCACGTCGGCGCCGCGTCGCTGCAGCACCAGGCTCGCCAGGCCGATGCCGCAGCCGAGCTCCAGGATGCGCTTGCCGGCGATGTCGAAACGGTCCATCGCCTGCGCGAGCAGGCGTCCCGCAGGCCACAGCTGGCCGAACAGGCTCCATTGCGCGGACGAGATGCCGGCGCGCGCGCCGTGGCCGTCGGGGTCGGCGAACTGCTGCGTGTCGCTGAGCAGTCGCAGCCGATAGGCGTGGCCGCCGATCGGCTGTTCGATTTCGCGGGTCCGGTAACCGGACATCGATGCTCCTGGAAAGGCCCATCCCGGTGCCCTGGGACGGCGGCGCATGAAGGAGCAGGCCAGCGGTGCTGGAATCGGCGAGGCTCTCGCAATGGCGCGTCCTGCCGCGTGGACATGCTACGCCATCGCAGGCGTGGCGGCGCTCACGCTGCGCGCCGGGCGCCGCGAACGTTCATGCACGGTGCGACGTTGGCGCTGCGGATGGCGCTGCCAGCCCTTCGATGATGGGGCAATCGGGCCGGCCATCGCCGTGGCACTTGCGCGCGAGTTCCTCGAGCGTGCGCTGCATCGACTGCATGTCGGCGATCCGCGCGCGCAGGTCTTCGGCGTGCTGCAGCGCCAGCGCCTTGACGTCGGCGCTCGCGCGGCTGCGGTCGTTCCACAGGTTCAGCAGCACTTCGACCTGCTTCATCGGGAAGCCGAGG